>DASRRF010000615.1:0-2166 GCA_035695905.1 Micromonosporaceae bacterium
TTCAGCCATCGCGGTCATCATGCTGCTCATCTCGGTCGGCTTCATCGTCACGTACCTGAGTCAGGTCCTGCGGGAGGAGAAGCGGTGAGCGAGCTTGCGAGCGAACCGGCCGGCTCGGCAGCGTACGCGAGCGGCGTTGCCGACCGAAGGGAGGCGACGGCGTGAGCGAGCGAGGCGGCGCGGCGGCGGCCGGACTGAGCCACCCCGCCGACGAAGTCGGGGGTTCGGGGTGGCGAGGGAAGACATCGCCCGAAGCGCCGCTGGAGCGAGCGAACCAGAAGACACGGCGGCATCCGTTGCGGTGGCTGGCCACCACGTTCCTCACCGTGGTCGCGGTGGGCTGGCTGGTCCCGTTGCTGATGGCGGTGTTCGCCTCGCTGCGGCCGTACGCGGAGACGGCACAGTTCGGGTACGTTTCGTGGCCGCGGCATCTCAGCTTCGACTACTACCGCCGGGCGTGGACCGAGGGCCAGCTCGCGCTGCACTTCTGGGACACCCTGCTGGTCGCCGTACCGGCGGTGCTGGGCACGCTGTTCTTCGCGTCGTTCGTAGCGTTCCTCATCTCCCGCCGGAAGATTCCCGGCCGCAAGCTCCTGCTCATCATGTTCACCGCGGGAAACCTGCTGCCGTTCCAGATCATCCTCACTCCGCTGTATGTGATGTACAACAAGGTCCCGCTGCCGTGGTGGATGAGCTGGCCGTCGGAGAAGTTGTTCGACTCGTTCTGGGGCGTCATCCTCATCCACATCGCCTTCCAGACCGGGTTCTGTGTCTTCGTACTCGCCAACTACATGGACACCGTGCCGCTGGAGCTGGTTGAAGCGTCCATCGTGGACGGTGCCGGGGTGTGGCGGCAGTACTGGCAAGTGATCCTGCCACTGGTCCGGCCGGCCCTGGGCGCGCTCGGCACGCTGGAGTTCGCGTTCATCTACAACGACTTCCTCTGGGCCGTCATCCTGATGTCCACAGGGGACAAGTTCCCGGTGACCAGCTCGCTGAACAACCTGCGGGCACAGTTCTTCACCGACTACAACCTGCTCGCCGCCGGGTCGATCCTGGTGGCGTTGCCCACCATCGTGGTTTTCCTGATCCTCCAGCGGCAGTTCATCTCCGGGCTGACCCTCGGCGCCAACAAGGGGTGACGTGTTGCCGTTCTCCGATGTCGCCGAGATCCCGGTCGACGCCGGGCGGGCGAGAGTCTACGAGCACGGGTGGCAGTCGTGGTCGCCGTCCGGCACGTACCCGGTGAGCGCGACCACGCCCCGACCGCCGCACGACAACCGGCGCCGGATGTCCTACCGCGCCGAGACTCCCGCGCCGCTCACCGGATTCCAAGGCGAAGGCCTGCTCGCCGTAGACACCGGCGGACGCGTGCACGTGTTCGCGGCTTCGGACGGACTGGAGCAGGTGCCGTCGATTCGCGGGTCCCTTGTGGACGGCCGGCTGCGGGTCTCGGCGGACGGTCCGGTCGTACAGGCGACCTCCGATCGCGGGCTGGATGCCGCGCTCGCCACCTGGGCAGACGGCTTCGCCGCGCGAGCCGGAACCGGCGCGTTCCGGCCGGCACCGACCGCGTGGTGCTCGTGGTACCACTACTACACCGCGGTCACCGAGCACGACGTGCTGGAGAATCTGGACGCGATCGGCTCGGCCGAGCTGCCGGTCGACGTGGTCCAGTTGGACGACGGCTGGGAGTCCGAGATCGGCGACTGGCTCACGCTGTCGACCCGGTTCTCCACATTGGATGGTGTGGTTGGGCGGATCCGCGCCGCCGGGCGCCGGGCCGGGATCTGGGTGGCACCATTCCTGGTCGGCGCGCGCAGCGAGGTCTTCCGCAACCACCCGGACTGGCTGATCGGCGGGCCGGACGGGCAGCCGGTCTCCGCTGGACACAACTGGGGCCAGGACGTGTACGGCTTGGACGTCACGCACCCAGGATCGCAGGACTATCTGCGGCGGACCTTCGGCTGGCTGGCGTCACTGGGTATCGACTACTTCAAAATCGACTTCACCTACGCCGGTGCGCTGGCCGGCTCGCGGCACTCCGGCGTCCCGGCGCTGCGGGCGTACCGCGACGCAGTGACGTTGATCCGTGGGGTGATCGGGCCGGACGCATACCTGCTCGGGTGCGGTGCACCCATCCTGCCGTCGGTGGGACTGTTCGAC
>DASRRF010000616.1:0-6146 GCA_035695905.1 Micromonosporaceae bacterium
GGCGACTCGCCAGTAACGTTACCGCTGCGTTAAGAATGCAAAGTCAACAATGTGAGAAGGGTTCACACGTGTCATAATGACGGCATAGTATTGCGTAATTGAATACCGCGGGATGACAGCAAATGCGGGGGACGGGAGGCAGCATTTGTCTGCAGGGGAGGCCAATTCGCGGCGCCCGTTGGTGACTACAACGGGCCAATCAACGCCACCGTCCGGCGTTCTTTCGGCGGTGGCCAAATCGGCGGTTCGGGGGAAATCGGCGGCCACGGTGAAGGCCGCGGTGGGCCGCCGTCGCAGTACCCCGGGCAATCCGCCCGGGCCGCTGGTCAGCGACTCGTTCCTGCGACCGTCGTTCACGCTGGAGCAGATCCGCACGTTCCTCGCGGTCGCCTCGCGGGAGCACGTCACGCATGCCGCGCAGGTGCTGCGGCTCAGCCAGCCGGCGGTCACCCAGCAGGTCCAGCTCCTCGAACGGGCGCTGGGGGTACGCCTGCTGGAGCGGGTCGGCCGCAGCGTGCGGCTCACCGGCGCCGGCGTCGAGGTGGCCGGCGCCTGCCTGCTCATCATGCGGGCGCTGGAAAACCTGGAGAATGTGGTGCAGGCGGTGCGCGGGCTGGATCTCGGCTCGGTCTCGATCGGCGCCAGCCACCTTGCCGCGACCTATTTCCTGCCGTCGATCATCACCGACTTCGTCGCGGCGCACCCGCGGATCAACGTCGGTGTCGTGGTCGGTGACGCCGACGACGTCTGCCATCAGGTCGCCTCGGGCCAGCTGGAGTGCGGCCTGATCGAGGGGGCGCCCAACCCACCCGGCGCCGGCCTGGTTCGGGCGCGGGTGGCGGCCACCGAGGTGGTCATCGTCACGCATCCGCGGCACCTGGCGTACCTGCGCGCCAATCACGCCGACGATCTGCTGTGCGGCACCCGCTACCTGGTCTGGGGTCCCGGTTCGGCGATCGAGACGCTCGCCGCCGAGCTGCTCGGCGACCAGTACGAGGGCACGCCGCGCCTGCAGATCGGCAGCATGGAGGCGGCCCGGCGATCGCTTCTGCACGCGCCCGGGTTCGTGGCCGCCATGCCGTCCGTCGCGGTCAAGGACGATCTCGGCGCCGGCGCCCTGGTCCGGGTGTGCCCACAGAACTCCGCCGCGCTGCCGGTCTTCGCGGTACGTCGGCGAGGACCGGACAGCCCGGCGGTTGAAGCACTCTGGCAGGCGCTGATCAGGCGGAAAGCCGCACCCGGCGGCTGATCCGCGACTCAGTTACACACGCTGGTCATAGCTCCGCAGTCGAGCGTGATCCGGCACGTCTCGTACGGCGCGACCTCGGCGCCGCGGTGACTGGACATCACCACGGTCGCGCCCTTCTCCACCAGCTCCTTGATAGCGGTCAGCACGATCTTCGCCGAGCCGTCATCCAGGTGCGCCGTCGGCTCGTCCAGGATCAGCAGCTGCGGACCGGGCGCGAGGGCACGGGCCAGCGCGACGCGCTGGCGTTCCCCGCCGGACAGCGACCGCGGGTACTCGTCGTGCTTGTCTTCCAGCCCGAGCCGGTCCAGCCAGGCGCGGGCCTCGCCGCGCGCGCGGCTGCGGGACAGCCCGCCGGCGCGCAGTGCAATCTGCACGTTCGCCGCCGCCGACTGGGTCTCGAACAGCGCCAGATCCTGCATCACCGTGCCGGTCCGCCGCCAGGTGCTCTGCGCGTCCCGGCGGGTCCGGCCGGGGATCCACGAGCCCAGTGCCCACACCCGGCCGGCCGAGGGAGGGCACAACCCGTTGATGGTACGCAGCAGCGTGGTCTTGCCGGCTCCGCTCGGCCCGGTCAACACCACCCATTCGCCGGTGCAGCAGGTGAATGTGACGTCTCTGATCAGGGTGGCACCGCCGACGCATACCTCCACGTCGCAGCACCTGACGGTGACGCAGTCATCATCCATTGGGCCACACCTCGACACTTCCCTGTCGGGGTACCGGTGCCGTCGAAGACGGACCGAACCAGCGGTCATAGATCTTGTCGTAGTCGCCCGTCGCGGCAATGTCCTGCAGCGCCAGATCCGCCGCCGTACGCAGGGCCGAGTCGTTCTTCCGCATGGCGATCCCGTCGAGCTTCACCCCGGTACCACCGGCCACGTTGAGTACGGCCAGGGTCGGCTCGCCGCGTGCGTAGCTCGCCAGCACCTCGAAGTCCTCGGTCCAGCCGGCGATCGCGCCCTGTTTGACCGCCTGCAGCGCCGCGTGCTTGTCGCCGAACTGCTCGATCTCGGGCTCGCCGGAGACGCCGTTACGGGTCAGCCACGCCTTCCAGTTACCGATCGAGCTGCTACCGCGGCTGGCACCGACCCGCTTGCCGACCAGGTCCTGATAGGAGTTGAGCTGTCCCTTGTGGACCAGGAAGGTCTGCACAGAGTAGAAGTACGTCTGGCTGAAGTCGACCTGTTCGCCGCGCTTCTTGGTCTTGCTGATGCTGGCGATGGCGAGGTCTATCTTTCCGTTCTGTAGGTAGCTGATCCGGGTCAGTTCATCGACCTTGACCATCTCCAGCTTGACGCCCCAGCGCTTGGCGAGCGCCGTGGCGATGTCGTTGTCGAAGCCGACCCACGTCCCGTTCGCGTCGTACGAGCTGTGCGGCGGGTTGTCGACCCGGGTGCCGACCTTGACCACGCCGGCCGCCTTGATCTGGTCGAGCAACGAGCCGTTGCCCTTCTCCGCCGCTCTCGACGTGGTGGAGCAGCCCGCGAGGGCGCCACCCGCGACGAGCATGCCGGCCAGTACGCCGCGGCGGGTGTGCTGTCGAATCGGTTCTGCGGACACCGTTGTCACATCCCCTTTCCAGCTAGGCGAGTCTTCATCGCGGCCAGCGCCCGGATCAGGGTGAGCACCGCGAGAAGGTAGAGCGCGGCGGCGAGCAGCAGGATCAGCAGCCACTCGGATGTCGTGGCGCGCTCGCTGAGCAAGCGGGCGACCGTGGTGAGCTCGCCGATGCCGAGGACGGTCAGCGCCCCGGTGTCCTTGAGTAGCGAGATCCAGTGCGTACCCAACGCATCCATGGAGTGCCGGATGGTCCACGGCACCCGCAGCATCAGCCATTCCCGGGTCTTGGACAGCGTCAGCAGGGTGGCCTGTTCGCGCAGGGCCTTCGGGTAGGCGGCCAGGTACGAACGCAACGTCTCGCCGACATGCGAGAGCGAATACAGCGACAGCGCAACGAACCCGGTCGCCGCCAGCGGCAGCGTGGTCGCCTGGCCAAGAGCAAAAATCAACAGCAGCAGGGGTACGCCGCGCAGCAGCGCGAGGCCTGCCTGCAACACCATCGAGGGCAGCGGTACGGCGGCGCAGAGCGTGGCGTACAGCGTGCCGAGCACGACCGCGCAGGCGGCCGCGACGATCGCGCTGAGCATGGACAGCAACAACCCGCCCGGCCGCTGGTCGGGCAGCCCGATCAGGAGGTCGGTGAGCAGATCCATCATGGTGACACCGGTCCCGCGCGGGTCATGTGATCACCGGTCCGAGCTGGCCGGCCGGCCGGGTCCGGCGCCGGGTCGGTATGCCGAGCCAGAGCTCCAGACCGCGGAACATCGCCCAGATCAGCAGGCTGAGTACCACGTACACGGCCACCCCGATGGCCGCGTACCGGCTCACCTCGAACGTCTCGTTGGCCCGTTGCTGGATCCAGCCGAAGAAGTCGGCCACCGGAAAGAGTGCGGCGAACGCGGTGTTGTGCAGGTGGTGGACGAGCCGGGCGCCGAGCGGGGCGGAGGTGGCGGTGGCCGATTCACGCAGCAGCAGGGCGAACCGGCGGGTCGGGGTCAGACCGAGCAGGGTCGCCTGCTCCAACCGCGCCGCGCCAAGGGATGCGTACCCGGTCCGGAAGATGATCGCGAGGTGGCCGGTCGAACCGAACGCGAGCGCGATGGTCACCGCCCAGGCCACCAGCGTGAGGCCCGGCGACGTACCCGGAAACACGTTGACCAGCCAGGTCGGTGCCGGGCGCGCCATCGCGCCGATGCCCGCGCCGACGACGAGCAGGCTGGTAGGCACGCCCCGGGTGAACGTGATCAGGGCGTCGGCGAACAGCCGGATGACCCGCTGCCGGCCCATCGACAACGCAGCAAGGACCATCGCGACCGCAACGGCGATCGTGCCGCTCAGCGTCCACAGCACGACCGTGCCGAGAACCTGGGTGCCGAAGGCCGACGCCATACCGGATGACCGTCAGTCCTCGCCGGCACGGTCTTGTGCCGCGACCATGCCGTCAACGTCGGTGCTGTCACTGTCCGATGTGGACTCTGCCGCCGTGTCGTACTGCCAGTCGACCCGTACCCGGATGTCGATGCCGTCGCGGACGGACGAGGTCACCGTGCAGTGCCGCTCGAAGACGTCGGCACACCGGCGGGTACGGCCGGACCGCTCGCCGAGCACCGGCCGCAACACGACATCGACGTGGTCGATGCGCGGCAGCCCGGCCGAGTTCGGTACGACCACCGCGGTCACCTCGGTCTGCAGGTCGTGCACCGGCAGGTGGGCATGGCGCAGCGTCTCCAGCAGGCTGGCCGACAGGCAGTGCCCGACCGCGGCGCCCAGCAGCGCCGGGGTTGCCGGGGCCGACGCCTCGCCGACCGGGTCCGGCTCGTCGGACGCGAACGCGTCACCGTGCTTGCGGCCGTCCTCGCTCGCCTGCGACACGAAACGATATCCGCCAACGTGTTGAAGGCTGACGCTGAAGTCGCGATGGTCCTGACCCCGCATGTCCATCGTGGTCCTCCCCTGGACGCTTTCGTTGACGTTGGAAGCATCACCGCAGCGGGCGGAACACATTGCCGGTAACTCCGGTGCGGGCTCTCCGCGACAACGCCCCCGTCGCGCCCCCCGATTCGAGCGATCGCCGTCATCGTATGAAACGATGAGTAGCAACGCAACACATAAGCTATGGCAATGGACCTGAGAAGCCGAGCTAATGGCGCGGCCCTTATGACTGCCAGGCCGCGCCACGGGTAGCGGGGTTTGCACTCACGAATTCAGATGGCGAAAGCTTCGTCCGCGCCCGGTTGTCGGGCCGGTCCCACGTCCGTACGGTCCGCGCCGGAGGTGTGTGGGCGCCTGGTGGTCCCCGCGGTCTTCAAAACCGACGTGGCCGAGCACCTCGGTCAGGCGGGTTCGATTCCCGTCCGCCTCCGCTTGCTTCGCTCGTTCTGAGTGCCGAATTCGCCGGGCTATGCGCGGATCAGGCGATGGCCGAGGGCATGGCGAACGGCGGTTTACCGCCCAGCAGCCGGATCGCGGCCCGGCCGACGAACACGAGCCTGGCCAGGCTCGCGGCCGCGGCGAGCGCGACCACCGGGGACGGTGCCGGCACCGGCAGGATCAGCAATGCCGCGGTGCCGGCGAGCAGCACGACGTCGAGCGTCCCTGCGGCGACTCCCGCGACCGCCGCCGCGTAGTTGGTCAGCGCGGCCGGCGGGCGGAGCCACCGGGCCAGCAACCCGGTCGATGCCACGGTCACGATGGTGGCCGGCGTGCCGATCAACAGCACCGGGGCCACTGCGAGCATCAGCCAGCGCCACGCGGTGGCCGGATCCGAGCCGGACAGGAAGACGGTCGCCAACCAGCAGGCCCCGACGAGCGGGCCGGTGACCAGCAGGATCAGCCCCAGCCGCCGGGCTTGGCGCGCGGCGAGCTCCGGGCGGAAGGCGGCGGCGACCTCGTCGGTGTCCCCGAACTCGGCGGTCGCCGCGCGGGCCGCGGAGACCATGCTGAGCGACGTAGCAGCGAGTGCCTCGGTCGCTTCGATCAGGTCGCCGCGCAGCTCGGCCGCCACGTCGGAGGCGAGCGGCGCGTGGGCCGGCAGCTTTTGGGCCAGCTCGGCAAGGTAGGCGTCGATCACGGCAATAGCAGTGGAATCGAGCCTGCGATCATGACGGGTGGTCAGGCGGGTGCCGGACATGCTCGCTCCTCGATGAGAATGGCCGACACGGCGGTGGCGAACTCTAGCCACGACGTGCGCTGGTCCGCCAGGGCCCGCCGGCCGGCCGCGGTTAAGGAGTAACAGCGGCGCTGACGGCGCTCGCCGACCTTCGTCCAATGACCGGTGATCAGGCCGCCCCGCTCGAGGCGATAGAGCGCCGGATAGATGGTACCGGTCGGCAGGTTG
>DASRRF010000617.1:0-2265 GCA_035695905.1 Micromonosporaceae bacterium
CGGGACGAACAGGTCGCCGACCACGGCGGCGAGCGGGTTGTCGTGGCGACTGCCGATGGTGGCGCCGATGAAGTAGTGGTTGGCGCGCGCGAGGACCGGCACGTCGGTGCAGCCGTCGCTGGGCAGCGCGGCCGGGTCAGCGCCGCGCCAGTCATCCTCCACCAGGGCTCCGTATGCGAGGTCCTGGACCCCTACGCTGCGCCGGCTGAGCAGCTCGCCGACCGGCCGGCTCTCCGGGAACCGGGCCAGCATCCACGCCACCGTGTGCACGCCCCGGGCCAGCGGCGCTCCGAGGTGCGGGGTGCCCAGGAACACCACATGCCGCACCGCCGACACCCACCGATGTCCGGCCACCGCGGCCTGCTGACCGGCGCTGCGGATCACGAGGCCGCCCATCGAGTGGCCGATCAGCGTGATCTCATCCACCGCGACCGGCCAGCCGGCGATCAGGTCCTCGATCAGCTCGGCCAGCCGCCGCCCGTTGTCGGACACGTGCAGGCCGGTGTTGTACCGCAGGTAGACCGGGGTGTACCCGAATTCACGCTGCAGCCGTGAGCCCAGCGTCGTGCCGACCGCCCCGTGGTGCCGACGCGAGTCCAGCGACCAGTACTCCTCGGTCTCGCATAGGCCGTGGATGAACAGCACGATCCGCGGCGTCGCCGCCGGGAAGGCCGCCCGCAGCGCCACGACGGTGGGAGGCACATCCGCGCCGCGGGACCGCACCGCCATCGGCGTCGCCAGTTCCGGGTGTTGGTCGCTGAGCGTGTCGCCCCAGATGCCGTTGACCACGGCGAGGGTGAACCGGCCGGCTCGACGACCCGACAGCGGAGCCGGTTCCGGCCTCCACCCGTACCCAGCCGTCGTGCCGATCAGCCGGGGCAGCGCGGCATGCGCGCCACGGACGATCTCGTATACCCCGCGCGCGACGGCATCGTGCACGGCACGGACCGGCCAGCTCACCGGCCCGACGGCGGTGAAGACGCGATCGGCGATCGCCCGGTGCGTATCCCGGACCACACCAACGGCGCCGGCCAGGACGTCACCGACCAGCCGCCCAGCCGCACCGATCTCAGCGTCACCGTCCACCGCAAAGCTCCCGCCCCCGCACCCGCTTGACCATCAGCTTGCAGCGCACCAGGTTCCGGGACAAGGGCCTGGCGGTCCGGCCAGGCATCACGGTCGCCGGCGGTCCGCAATCCAGCCCAGAACCAACGGCAGCGGTCGGCAGAGCTTGCCGCTGCGGTTTTCCACTGGTGCAGGCGAATACTCGACACCTGCGCCATCTGCTGATCTTGATCAAAGGCGCCCAGCCGCAGATCTCCTCCGGATCATCGCTTGTCCGGTCGAGCCCGCTCCCCCGGGTGCTGGACCAGCAGCTGCAGTTGATCGTGGTCTTGCCCGCTCTCGCCGGCGGCCATGTTGATCCTCGCGGGTCGGCGTTGGGTGCTGATGTTTGCATCGCCGTGGTGTCGAAACTCGTGTGACTTCCGCCCTAGTTGTCACTTTTCGCGGTTATTGTCACCATGGTCCGCTGCCGGAACCGACGGCCATTGAAAGCCGCAACGCCAGCCGGATCAGGGCTCGGGATTACCCTCGTCCATTCTAACGCTGCGTGATATGTCGGCCCGCTCCACCTCGAGGCGAGTACCTATTCAGCTTGGGTCGGCGGTCGTGGGCGGTAGCCACGGTCCTGTGGTGAATAGTTGGCGTAGGACATCGAGGGCGTCTTGGCCGTGCTTGATGGCGGTGGATAGGTAGGACCGCAGGGTGGCGAAGTCTGATAGTCCTTGTAGGGTGCGCCAGCAGGCGGAGATCTTTTGTTGGAGTTTGACTGGGCGAAGATCGCGTTCGGCCTGGTTGTTGGTGAACGGCACGGCCAGGTCGACGGTAAACCGTAAGATCATCTCGCGGTGGGTGGCGAAGCGTTCGACCAGTTTGCCGGCCCGCGATCGTTCGCCGTCGCGGTCGGGTGGGTTCTCGGTCCTGCCCTGGGCTATCGCGCCGGCGTAGGCCGAGCGCAGGAAGCTGATCTGCTCGTTGGTCAGCCGGTCACCGCCGGCGGCGACGGTCTGCTCGGTCAGGTTCTTGGCGATCAGCAGGGTGTTGGCCATAGCTTCGGCCCAGGACTGCCCGGCCGGGTCGGCTTCGTGCACACCGCGCAGGTCACGCAGCAGGTGAGCACCGCACCAGGCGTGGGCGGCGTCGGTCAGGTGCTGGTAGGCGGCGTACCCATCACGCACCAGCGTGCCGTCGAAGCCCGGCAGC
>DASRRF010000618.1:0-3286 GCA_035695905.1 Micromonosporaceae bacterium
GTGAACCGCAGCCGGGGCCGGGCGGCCAGCACGACGGCATCGGCCGGCGCGGCCGCGCGCCGCAGGTCCTCGGGCTCGGCCGAGCCGGACAGCATCGTGACGAGATGTCCGGTACGGCCCCAGTGGCCGGCGAGCTCCTGGCCGATCGCGCCACTACCGATGATCGCGAAGTGCACCGGCCCTCCTCAGGCAGGTGGGGAGTGTCCCACCGTCGCCACGCCGGCGGGCATCGGGCGGCCGTGGTTACCTGCCGGTCATCCGGGTGGGTCAGGATGGCGGCATGACGGAGGTGTACCGCGACGGGACCCGCTGCGTACGGGCGGGCTTACCGGCAGCACAACCGGGCCAGCCGTTCCTTGCCGGGCCGGTCCTCGCCTCGACGTACCAGCTCGATCCGGTCGCCGGCCCGACCGAGGGGCTGGACGGCTACGGCCGGCCCGACAACCCGACCCGGCGGGCGCTGGAGGCGGCGATCGGCGAGCTCGAGGGCGGCGAGTGCGTGGCGTTCGGCTCGGGCATGGCGGCCATCTCGGCGGCGCTGTTCACGCTCGCCGGGGACAGCCTGGTCGTACCGTCCGACGGGTACTACCAGACCCGCCGGTTCGCCGCCGAGTCGCTCGTCGCGCGCGGGGTCACCGTACGCGCCGTGCCGACCGCCGGCCCGTATCCGTCCTTCGTGGACGTACGCCTGGCGGTGGTGGAGACGCCGGCCAACCCGGGCCTGGACGTGTGCGACATTGCGGCGCTGGCGGCGGCCGTACACGAGGCCGGCGGGCTGCTCGCGGTGGACAACACCACGGCAACGCCGCTCGGCCAGCGCCCGCTGGAGCTCGGCGCGGACCTCGTGGTCGCCTCGGGTACGAAGGCGCTGACCGGCCACTCGGACCTGTTGCTCGGGTACGTCTGCACCGGCTCGGCCGAGCTGGCCGGACGGATCCGGGCCTGGCGGAACACCACCGGGGCGATCCCGGGCGCCTTCGACTGCTGGCTCGCGCACCGCTCACTGTCTACATTGGACATCCGGCTGGCCCGGCAGGCGTCGAACGCGGCGGCGGTTGCCGCGCTGCTGGTGTCCCACCCCGAGGTACGCCGGGTCCGCTGGCCGGGACTGCCGTCGGATCCGGCGTACCCGTTGGCCTGCCGGCAGATGCGACGGATGCCCGGCGTGGTCACGTTCGAGCTGGCCTCCCGCGCCCGGGTGGAACGGTTCCTGGTCGCCTCCCGGCTGGTCGCCGCGGCCACCTCGTTCGGGGGTACACACACCACGGCCGACCGGAGGGCGCAGTGGGGCGACGACACGCCCGAGGGGCTGGTACGGCTGTCCTGCGGCATCGAGGACCCGGAGGACCTGGTCGCCGACATCGCCGCCGCGCTGGACGTGTCGATCGACCCACCATGGGATGCCTAGGAACTCGCGCTGGCGTCTGTACCTGTCGAAGCTGCCCTGCCGTGACGTCAGGCCCGCCAGGCGTACCGTCGATGCAGAGCCCCTTTGCGCGAAGGGTCGTTGCATCATGCCGGGTGGGTTGGGTGAGCGGGTCAGGGCGGCGAGGACAGCACGGGGGTTGAGCCGTCGAGCGGTCGCCGAACTGTGCGGGCGCAGCGAGGATTGGCTCCGGCTGATCGAACGCGGCAAACGCGGGATCAGCCTGCGCATGCTCGCGAAGCTGGCTGATGTGCTGCGGATCCCGGACCTGGGCGCACTGATCGGCGATCTTTCCCCATCTGCGATGTACACCCGACCTGAACATGGGGCCCTCGCCATGGTGCGCCGGCGGGTACCGCCAGGCGACGGGAAGCACTGTGTTTGCTCGCCGAAGCCTTCCACCTCGGACAGCTCTATGCCTGCTACCAGGACGCCTCGGAGCTGCTGTGGGTGATCGTGGACCGCGGCACAGTGGCCGCGTTGGAGTCCGAGGATCCGGTGGCCATCGGGCGGGCGGCCTGGGGGCAGACGTACCTGTACCGGGACTATGGGCTGCTGGCCGAGGCGCATCAGGTGGTGGAGGATGCGATGCGGCATATTGACGCCGCCCGGGAGACACCGGCGCTGCTGCGGCAGCGTTCCGCGGTGCTGCTCGCGTCGGCGATGAACCATGCGCGGGAGCGGCGGGCCGCGCTCGCCTGGAGGGCGTGGGATCTCGCAGCCGAGGCAGAACGGGCTTGCGGGTTACCGCCGTCGCCGGTCGCCGGGTTCGGCGCGAGCGTGCCCGATGTCGCGCTGGCCATCGACGTTGAGATCGGCCGAAGCGCATCTGCTGTTCGCCGGGCCGAGAGCGTCGACATCGACGCAGTGCCGTCGATTCCTCGACGCGCCCGACTGGCGGTTGAGATTGCCCGGGCGTACCTAGGTCGGCGGGAGTACCACGGGCGGTGCACCTGTTGCGCCGGGCGTACGACACCGCGCCGGAGGAGGCGTTGTGGAATCTGTTTGCGCGCTCGATGGCGCTCGACCTGGCGACAAAGGCGGGTCCGCTGCTGCGTCGGGACGCGGTTGAGCTGGCCGAGAAGCTAGGCGTCGCCGCTTAGGTCGCAACGGCTGGGGCGGACGGTCGGCCCGACTCCGAGTACCCCCAACTACGCCAGGCTCTGCCTACCGTCTGTGCCAGGGTCGGCGCGGTCCGTCAACGCAATGTTGCACGGCTCTTCAGCCGCGCCGGCCCGCCCCTGACCGGGACGCGGGCGGTCGCTGCCATGGCCGCTTCTGGCTGCTCGCGTCCCATCACGCGGCGGAGGTATGGCATGCGATGGCTACGACGGCTGTTCCAGCACGAACCGAGCGGGTCGCCGCCCGCGCCAGACGAGAACACCGCGCCGTGCCCGTTCAGCACCGGGCACACGCACCCGCGCCTTCGCCGACTCAGCCGACCCCTAAGGTACGCCGATCAGCGTGGCCGGCTCGGGCACCCCGCTGGTATCTCTGACTAGATTCCTGCGGCAGGTGGTCGATGCGGCCGGCGGCGGTACCGCGCCAGGAGTGCGTCGGCCTCGGCGGCGAGTGCCGGCGTCATTTGACCCGTCGCCTGGCGAAGCAGCGCTTCCCCCTCCCGCATATCACGGTCGGTGAGGTGGTAGCCCGACTGTTCCAAGAGCTGGAATGTCCGCGCGACGACATGAGCGTGGTTAGACCCGGGAGAATCGTATTCAAGACGGCGCGCTGCACGTGCACGGGCCGCGAACGGCACCGGGAGGTAGGGTCCAGGTCTGTGACCAGCGCACGGAAGACCCGGGTGGCCGTCGTGTTCGGCGGGCGCAGCACCGAGCACGCCATCTCCTGCGTCAGCGC
>DASRRF010000619.1:0-6033 GCA_035695905.1 Micromonosporaceae bacterium
CTGCTCGACGATCTTCAGAGACTCCCGCATCTCGTCCAGCCGGACCTCGTAGCGCGCCCAGACATCGCCGCCCTCGCGGGTCGGTACGTCGAACTCGTACGTGTCGTAGCCGCAGTACGGCATCGTCTTGCGCAGGTCCCAGGGCAGGCCGGCGCTGCGCAGTACCGGGCCGGTGATGCCCAGGGCCAGGCAACCGGTCACGTCCAGCACCGCGACGCCCTGGGTACGCCGCATCCAGATCGGTTGCCCGGAGAGCAGGTCCTCGTAGGACTTGAGGCGCTTGGGCATCAGCGTCAGGAACTCGCGGATCTTGGTGATCGCCGCCTCCGGCAGATCCTGCGAGACACCGCCCGGCCGGATGTACGCGTGGTTCATCCGCAAGCCGGTGACCAGTTCGAAGATGTCCAGGATGAACTCGCGCTCGCGGAAGCCGTACAGCATCATCGACAGCGCGCCGAGCTCCATGCCGGTGGTGGCCAGCCAGACCAGGTGCGAGGAGATCCGGTTCAGCTCCATCATGAGTACCCGGATCACGGTGGCCCGCGGCGGGATGGTCTCCTCGATGCCGAGCAGCCGCTCCACCGCGAGGCAGTACCCGACCTCGTTGAAGATCGGTGCCAGGTAGTCCATCCGGGTCACGAACGTGGTGCCCTGGGTCCAGGTCCGGTACTCCAGGTTCTTCTCGATGCCGGTGTGCAGGTAGCCGACGACCGTGCGTACCTCTTTGACCGTCTCACCCTCAAGTTCCAGGATCAGCCGGAGTACGCCGTGCGTGGACGGGTGTTGCGGGCCGAGGTTGACCACGATCCGCTCTTCGCTGACCGGGTCGCGGCCGGCGAGCACGGTGTCCCAATCGCCACCGGAGACCGTGTACACCTTGCCCTCGGTCGTCTCCCGGCTGTCCGCGTACGTCACTGGTACGACCTCCGCTCGTCCGGCGGCGGGATCTCCACGCCCTTGTACTCGATCGGGACGCCACCCAGCGGGTAGTCCTTGCGCTGCGGGAAGCCTTCCCAGTCGTCCGGCATGAGGATCCGGGTCAGGTTCGGGTGCCCGTCGAACACCAGGCCGAACATGTCGTACGCCTCGCGTTCCTGCCAGTCCGCGGTCGGGTAGACACCCGTCACGCTGGGCAGGTGCGGGTTGTCCGTACCGACCGCGGCCTCCAACCGGATCCGGCGCCGGTACGTCATCGAGGTGAGCTGGTACACCGCGTGCAGCCGGCGGCCGTCGGGCTCGGCCGGATAGTCCACACCGGACACACTGGAGCACAGCTCGAACCGCAGCGCCTCGTCGTCGCGCAACGCCTGGCATACCTCGGCGATCCGGTCCGGCCTGATGTGCAGGGTCAGCTCACCGCGATCCACGACCACCCGCTCGATCGCGTCGTGCTCTTCTGCAAACGCCGCCTCCAGAGCGTCCACGACCTCGTCGAAGTAGTCGCCGTACGGCCGCGGGGTGTCCAGCTGCGCCGGCCGGCGCCGCTTCAGCCCGCCGAAGCCGGACGTGTCACCCGTACCCGCGACGCCGAACATGCCGGTGCCCGGTACCGCAACGTCGCTCATCTGGTGGTCTCCTGCAGGTGGGTCTGGGCGCGCATCCAGTTCTCGATGCGCAGCTGCTCCTCGCGCCCCTCGGCGACCGCCTTCGTCCACTCGGCCCGCTTGGCCGGGTCGAGCCGGTAGCTGGACGGCATCGAGCCGGGCGGGACGACCGGGGTACCGTGCCGCTCATCGCGTTCCAGGTGCAGCTTGCGGCCGCGCTCGCCGAGCGGCTCAGCCATGATCTTCTCGCGTAGCTTGAGGATCGCGTCGATCAGCATCTCCGGGCGCGGTGGGCAGCCCGGCAGGTACATGTCCACCGGCACGATGTGATCCACGCCCTGCACGATCGCGTAGTTGTTGAACATCCCGCCGCTGCTCGCGCAGACGCCCATGCTCAGTACCCATTTCGGGTCCGGCATCTGGTCGTAGATCTGCCGCAGCACCGGGGCCATCTTCTGGCTCACCCGGCCGGCCACGATCATCAGGTCGGCCTGCCGGGGCGAGGCCCGGAACACCTCCATACCCCACCGGCCGAGGTCGTACCGGGCCGCGCCGGCCGCCATCATCTCGATGGCGCAGCAGGCCAACCCGAAGGTGGCCGGCCAGAAGCTCGACTTGCGCGTCCAGTTCACCAGCTTCTCGACGGTGGTGAGCAGGATGCCGGTGGGGACCTTCTCTTCTATTCCCATGCCCCAAGCCTCAATCCCAGTTCAACCCGCCGCGCCGCCAGACATAGGCGTACGCGATGAAGACCGTGCCGATGAACAGGACCATCTCGACGAACCCGAAGAGCCCGAGCTGGTTGAACGACACCGCCCACGGATAGAGGAAGATGATTTCAATGTCGAACACGATGAACAGCATCGCGGTCAGGTAGAACTTCACCGGGAACCGGCCGCCGCCGACCGGCTGCGGGGTGGGCTCGATGCCGCACTCGTACGCCTCAAGCTTGGCCTTGTTGAAGCGGCGCGGTCCGACCAGCGGCGCGACAGCGACCGAGAAGAGCGCGAACGCCGCCGCGATCGCGAGCACCCCGACGATGGGGATGTACGGCGCGAGTGACATGACGTCCTTCCCAGTGTGCGTTCAACCGATTCACACTATTAGTCGGTGTCCTCAGGTCAGACCGCGGGGGCCACCTTGCTCATCGCGTTGATGATCCGGTCCATCGTGTCGCCGCCCCGCGGATCGGTCAGGTTGGCCAGCAGCTTGAAGACGAACCGCATCAGCGTCGGGTGCGGCAGGCCGTGCCGGGTGGCCAGCCGGATGATCTGCGGGTTGCCGATCAGCTTTACGAAGATCCCGCCGAGCCGGTAGTACCCGCCGTAGCGCGCCTTCAGCTCGGCCGGGTACTGCCGCAACGCGCGCTCCCGGTCCGCCGCGCCCGGCCGGGCCAGCGCGTCGACCGCCACCTCGGCGGCCAGCTCGCCGGACTCCATCGCGTACGCGATCCCCTCGCCGTTGAAGGGATTCACCATCCCGCCGGAGTCACCGACCAGCAGTACCCCGCGGCTGTAATGCGGTACCCGGCTGAAACCCATCGGCAGCGCGGCGCCCAGCACCGGGCCGTCGGCGTTCGCGGGGTCGTTCATGCCCCAGTCGTCCGGCGTACCGGCCAGCCACTCCTCGAGCAGCTTCTTGTAGTTCGTCTTGCCGAACGCCACGCTGGAGTTGAGTACGCCGAGCCCGACGTTGACCCGCCCGTCGCCGAGCCCGAAGATCCACCCGTACCCGGGCAGCAGCTTCTCCTTCTCCTGCCGGCTGCTCAGCTCCAGCCAGGACTCCAGGTAGTCGTCGTCGTGCCGGGTCGGGCTGCGGTAGTACTGCCGTACCGCCACGCCGATCGGCCGGCCCTCGCGCTTGTTGAGGCCGAGCGCGAGCGGGAACCGGCCGGACACCCCATCGGCCGCCATCACCAGCGGCGCGTGCAACGTCGTCGGCCCATCCGGGGTGTCCACGGCCACCCCGACCACCCTCTGGGTTGCCTCGTCCACGAGCGGCCCGGTGACGGTGTGGTTCGTCCGCAGGTCCGCGCCGACCTCCACCGCGCGCTTGGCGAGCAGCTGGTCGAAGTCCAACCGGGTACGGGTCAGCCCGTAGCCCGGGAAGCTGGACAGCTCCGGCCAGTCCATCTCCAGCCGTACGCCGGCGCCGAGCACGCGCAGGCCCCGGTTGCGCAGCCAGCCGTCGCCGCCGGTGTCGATCTGCATCTTGACGAGCTGCTTCACGGCCCGCGGCGTCAGCCCATCGCCGCACACCTTCTCGCGGGGGAACTCCGACTTCTCCAGCACGAGTACGTTCGCCCCGTGCTGCGCCAGGTGGTACGCCGCGGTGGTACCGCCGGGACCGGCCCCGACGACGATGACGTCCGCGTCCTGCACCGTCACCTCCCGCCTCCGTCGTACAGCCTGAACGCTCGTGAAAGTCTTCACAAGCCAGGCCCGGCGAGCAGTCTAGAACCGCTGTGACGCCCGTTCCGGGTTAGGTGACCCTAAGTTCGTTGCCCTCGCCCAGTTCTCTAGGTCAGACACCTTCACCGGCGGCTGTCCGTAGCCGCCGCCGAGCGCGCGCACGGGCGCTTGTGCCCGCTTCTCGGGCGCTGCGCCGACCTCCGGCTGTGATCGCTGTTTCATACGCGGATCATGCAGTCCCACTGTGCGATCGGTGTCTGAAACAGCGATCTCCCCCGGAGGCAGGGCCGCCGCGGTGTCCACTTTGTCCTCCGACGGCTGTGGATAACGGGGTACGGAGGGCTGGTCCGGGGCAGGATGGTCGGCCGTGGACGGCCTCTTCACCCGAGCCCAGGCGCGCGCCCGGGGATATTCGGCGTACCAGGTCCGGCGCCGGATCGAGACCGGCGAGTGGCGTGTCGTACTCGGGTCGGTCCTGGCCGAGCGCGGCACCAGGATCACGCCTCACCTGCGGGACCGGGCGGCTGCCCGCGCGGTCCCCGGGTCCGTGCTCGCCGGCGCGTCTGCCGCGCGCCTGCTCGCCATTCCCGTACCGGATCGGATCGCCTGCTTGTGGGTCGGCCCGCTCCGGCCAGGCGCGTTGCCCGCGGTGCGCTACCTGCGCGATCCGCTGCGGGTCCGCGACATCATGACCGGTGAAGGGGTACGCCACACCGCGCCCGACCGCACCGTCTTCGACTGCCTGCGGTTTCTCGATGATCCGGCCGCGCTCACGTTGCTGGACCGGGCCCTGCAAGCCGGCTGGATCACCGAAGCCGAGCTGACCGCGCGGGTACGTGACTTCGTCGGCCGGCGCGGGGCTCCCCGCCTCGCCAGGCTCGCCCGCCTGGCCTGCTCCGGCGCCCGCTCCACCGCGGAGCGCAAGGCGATCGCGTTGCTGCGTGCCGCTCGGATCGAGGGTTGGATCGCCAACCAGCCGATCCGCGACAGTTCCGGGCTCATCGGCGTCGGTGACCTTGTCTTCGAGGCAGCCCGACTGGTGGTCGAGATCGACGGCCGGGCGTACCACAGCGCTCCCGAGCGGTTCGAGCGGGACCGGGAGCGGCAGAACCGGCTGGTTCGGGCCGGTTGGACGGTACTGCGTTTCACCTGGCGAGACCTGACCGCCCGCCCGGCGTACGTGGTGGGCACCATCCGCGCGATGCTCACCGCCGGTCCCCCGCGGTGATCGCCGCCGACGGCCCCTCCGTGATCGCGCAGAGAGCGGTCGATGGGGCTACTCGCGGACCGCACGGTGCAGGGCCACGACGCCGCCGGTGAGATCGCGCCAGGCGACATCGCGCCAGCCGGACGCGGCGATCCGGGCGGCCAGTCCGCGCTGATCCGGCCACGCGACGATGGATTCGGCCAGGTACGCGTACGCCTCGGGGTTGCTCGACACCCGGCGGGCCACCGCGGGCAGCGCGCGCATCAGGTAGGACAGGTACGCGGTACGAAACGGCGCCCAGGTTGGGTGGCTGAACTCGCACACCGCGAGCCGCCCGCCGGGCCGGGTGACCCGGGCCATCTCGCGCAGCACGGCGCTCGGGTCAACCACGTTGCGCAGCGCGAACGAGATCGTCACCGCGTCGAACGACTCGCTGGCGAACGGCAACCCGAGCGCGTCACCGGCCAGCAGCGGGGTGTCCGGCCGGGTACGCCGGCCCGCGCGCAGCATGCCGAGCGACAGGTCCAGACCGACAGCGTACGCACCGGAGCGCTGAAGCTCCTCAGTGGACACTCCGGTGCCCGCCCCGATATCGAGCACCTGCTCGCCGGCGTGTAGCCGCAGGGCCGCCCGGGTTGCCCGTCGCCACCTGCGGTCTTGCCCGAAGGAGAGCACCGTGTTGGTCCGGTCGTACCGCTCCGCCACCCGGTCGAACATCGCGGCGATCTCGTGCGGCTGCTTGTCCAGATGAGCACGGTTCACCGTGCCTACTCTGCCAGTCGGATGCGCCGGGACCGCGGCCCGGGTGTCCGGACCGCGGCCGCTGCGCGTCAGCCTCAGTCGGTCGGGGTTACCAGCACCACCCGGCGCC
>DASRRF010000620.1:0-3793 GCA_035695905.1 Micromonosporaceae bacterium
TGGCCAGGATCTCGGTCGCGCGGCGCAGCGTGGCCTGGTCGCGCTCGGACAGTCCGTCCAGGATCCGGGCCAGCTCCCGGATCCGGGCCGCCCGGCCGCGATCCATCAGGCGCCGCCCGGCCGGGGTGGCCGAGACGAGCACCGACCGCCGGTCATCCGTTGCGTGCTCCCGAGCGACCAACCCGGCCTCCTCCAGCGCGGTGACCATCTTCGTGATGGCCGGCGAGGAGACCTGTTCGAGCCGGGCGAGCCGGCCGACCGGCTGCGGGCCGGCGAAGACCAGCACGGACAGCAGCGACGCGCGCGGCGCGTCGAGGTCGATCACTTCGTCCGTCGCACGCACCCGGCGCAGCATCCGCACCATCGCCGAATGCAACCGGTTCGCCAGCACGTGCCGGGCGTCCGCGGGAACCCCCCGCGGCAACGGTGGTAGCGGGTCTTGACTCAAAGTTCACCCCGGTTAATATTTTACTCAGGTTACATAATTCTAGGAGGAGTCATGGCCGTCGGCCCGGTGTGGCAGGTACACATCAGCGTCACCGACCTCGACCGGGCCATCGCGTTCTACCGCGATGTGCTCGAGATCCCGTTACTGCTTCGCGTTCCCGGCCAGCCGATGGCGTTCTTCGCCAGCGGCGACGTTCGCCTCTACCTAGGCATACCCGAGTCACCCGAGTTCACCAGCAAGCAGGTGATCTACTTCCGGGTCGACGACCTCGATGCCGAGCACGCCCGGCTGGCCAAGGCCGGCGTCGAGTTCGTCGGCGTCCCACACATCGTCAGCCGTAGCGGGAACACCGAGACGTGGATGGCCTTCTTCCGCGATCCGGACGGCCACTACCTCACGCTGGTGGAACCGCGCAGCACCGGATGAGAGACCCGGGTCAGGCCAGCCGGCGACGGCCGGCGAACCCGCAGTCGAGCCGGTGGTACCAGCCGATGTCCTGCTCGCCCTCCAGCCAGCACCACAGCACCGGCTGGCCGGCGCGCTCCCCCGGCCAGTCCAGCAGGATCGGTGCGAAGCCCTTCACCTGCGCGCCGGTCGACGCGAAGTGCTCGAGTTCCCCGTACAGCCGGGCCTCCATCGCCTTGGCGTCGGCCAGGCCACCGTGCGGGCTGCTCCCGTCGCGGTGCAGGTCCGCGCGCAGCTCGGCCAGGTCGGCCCGCAGATCCAGAAACTCATCGAGGGGTACGCGCAGCGCGGCAAGCTCCGCCTGCGCTTCAGCGAGTGTGAGCATGACCGCCATTATGGGCTGCTCGTTGTTCCCTGTGTGCAGCTGCCCGATTTGACGCTATTCCGCGAACACAAGGTCATCGAGGACATCGACCTGGACGGCGTGGTCGTACCCGGCCTGCGCGGCACGTTCCACCGCCGGCCGGCCGGGGAGCGGATCGAGACCGTCGGGGTCTACGAGTACGCCGGCACGCCCGTCTTCATGGCCTGGGGCCTCGTCGGCGAGGAGCATTGCCGGTTCACCGCGTACCACCGCGAGGACCGGGGCTGGACCGGACCGCGACCCGGCTGCCCCGACCTCAAGTTGGTCATGAGCTGGCTGGGCGGGACCGCGGCACCGGAGCCGTCCGGGCGCTGCGCCGTGCGTACCCCAGCGAGAACCCGGTAAGCGCCAGCGCGGTGAGGAGGGCGCCGAGATGCAGCAGCGGGTTCACGATCGGCACGAACCCGATGACCGCGACCGGCACCTGGACCACCGCCACGAGCGCCAGCAGCAGCCCGCGCCGCCGGCCACCCCAGAGATACGCCGTCCACAGTGGAGCGCTGACCACCGCGAGCGTGAGCACGTCGAGTACCGCGTGCAGGTAGGTGTTGTGGACCCGGTCGTGCGCAAACGCGTACGCCGGCGTGGACACCGCCAGGACTGCCGCCACCGTGCCGAGGATCACCGCGAGCCGTCGCATGACCGGACCTCCTTGTACGTGTACGTACCTACTGTCTGTTATGACGGTAGCGGTCACGCACCGTATCCGGGAACCTATCTGCGCGTGAGTGAATCCGTGCTCACGTGTTCTGCGCGGCGATCTCCTGCGCCCGGTCGCGAGCCGCCTCCAGCGCGGCGAGCAGGGCCGCCCGTACCCCGTGCCGCTCCAGCTCGCGGATCGCATTGATGGTCGTACCCGCGGGAGAGGTGACCGCCTCGCGGAGCTTGACCGGATGCTCGCCGGACTCGCGCAGCATGATGGCCGAACCGATCGCGGTCTGCACGATCAGGTCGTGCGCGATCTGCCGGGGCAGGCCGAGCAGGATCCCCGCGTCGGTCATCGCCTCGACGAGGAAGTAGAAGTACGCCGGACCCGAGCCGGACAGCGCGGTGACCGCGTCCTGCTGCGACTCGGGAACCCGGATCGTCCGGCCCAGCGGGGTGAACATCTCCTCGGCCAGCGCGAGGTGCTCGGCGGTCGCGTACGGCCCGGCCGAGATCGCGGTCATCGCCTCGTCCACCAGCGCCGGGGTGTTCGTCATGACCCGGACCACCGGGGTACCCACCGGCAGCCACTTGGCGAAGAACGCGGTCGGCAGGCCGGCGCAGAGCGTGATGATCAGCTTGTCGGCCGGCACTTTGGGACCCAGTTCCGCCATCAACGCGCCGGCGTCCTGTGGCTTCACCGCGATCGCCAGCACATCCGCCTCGGTCAGCGCGACCTCGTTGCCGACCACGCGGATCCCGTACCGGCCGGCCAGCTCGGCCCCGCGCTCCGGGCGGCGGGTGGTGGCCAGCAGCCGGTCCGCCGGCCAGCCGGACCGGACCAGCCCGGCGCGCAGCACCTCACCGATCTTGCCGGCACCTACCACCGCAATCGTGTGTACCGTCACCCGAACAGCACCTCCGCCTCCGTGTACCGGTCCAACGGTACGGTCTTCAGCTCGCGGATCGCCTCGGCCAGCGGCACCCGGACGATGTCCGTACCGCGCAGCGCGACCATCGTGCCCCAGGCACCGTCGTGCGCGGCGTCGATGGCGTGCAGCCCGAACCGGGTCGCGAGCACCCGGTCGAACGCGGTCGGCGTACCGCCGCGCTGGACGTGGCCGAGCACGACGGCGCGCGCCTCCTTGCCGGTCCGCTTCTCGATCTGGGCGGCCAGCCAGGTCCCGATCCCGCCCAGCCGGACGTGCCCGAACGCGTCCAGCTCCTCATTCTGGGTGACCAGGCCGGCGTCGCTGGGCACCGCGCCCTCGGCCACCACGATGATCGGCGAGTACTGGGTCTTGAACCGGTTCTCCACGTACTCCACGACGAGGTCGAGGTCGAACGGCCGCTCCGGCAACAGGATCACGTTCGCGCCGCCGGCCAGCCCGGAGTGCAGCGCGATCCACCCGGCGTGCCGGCCCATCACCTCGACCACCAGGGTGCGGTGGTGCGACTCGGCGGTGGTGTGCAGCCGGTCGATCGCCTCCATCGCAATGTTCACCGCGGTATCGAAGCCGAACGTGTAGTCCGTCGCGCCGAGATCGTTGTCGATCGTCTTGGGTACGCCGACCACCCGTACCCCCAGCTCGTGCAGGCGCGCGGCGACGCCGAGGGTGTCCTCCCCGCCGATCGCGATCAGCGCGTCCACGCCGAGCCGGGCGAGGTTCGACTCGATCTTCTCGACCCCGCCGTCGAGGGTGAACGGGTTGGTCCGCGAGGAGCCGAGGATCGTCCCGCCGCGCGGCAGGATCCCGCGTACCTCGGCGATGCCGAGCTGCCGGGTCTGGCCGTCGAGCGGTCCGCGCCAGCCGTCCCGGAAGCCGACGAACTCGTGACCGTACGTGGCCACGCCCTTGCGTACCACCGCC
>DASRRF010000621.1:0-2692 GCA_035695905.1 Micromonosporaceae bacterium
AACCTGGGGTAGATAGGCCAACGTCTATCGAAGGGCCGGGGTGGTCTACTTGTCCGGCATCCCGGCGCGGCGACGCAGGGCCGGCAGGTCGGTGACGACGATCCGGCGCCCCTCGGGACGCAGCCAGCCGCGGCTGGCGAACGAGCCGATCGCCTGGTTCACGCTCTGCCGGGAACCGCCGGCCATCTCGGCCAGCTGGCTCTGGTTCAGCTCGATGGTGACCATCGGCGCCGGATTGTCCCCGGCGAGCCGGACCAGCGTCTTGGCCACCCGCCCCGGCAGATCCAGAAAGACGTGGTCGGCGGTCTGCTCGGTCAGCCTCCTGATCAATGCGCCGAGCGAGCGCATCACCGCCTCGAGGATGCGCGGATGCGACTGCACCAGCTCGGTGAACGCCGCCCGGGACAGGGCCAGCGCGGAACAGTCCTCGATGGCTTCGGCCGAGGCCGACCGCGGCGAGCCGTCCAGCAGGGACAGCTCACCGAACGCCTCGGGCGGCCGGATCACCGACAGCACCGCACGTTCACCCGTTGGCGCGGTACGGAACACCGCCACCGCACCGCGTCTGAGCACGATCAGTGACTCCCCCGGATCGTTCTCCACGAACAGTAGTTGGCCTTTGCGGTAGGTGCGTGGCACCGCAGCGGCGATCACCCGTTGGCGCACCTCGGGTTCGAGACTCGCGAAGAGCTCGACCCCACTGAGGGCGTCACCGGGCTCGGGCAGCCGAACGTCCACGGCCCAACCCCTCCCCGGTATGGACCCGCTGTCCTTCCGACCCCTTGCCGTAGGGCCGGAGAACAATTCCGAACATCCTTAGCACGAACGATCGGGCCAGGGCCAGTTTGCGGCTCTAGCGGCAACCGTCCGTAACACCAGATCATGGCCTGCCTGTCGCTCTCTGTACACCCCTGGGATCCATTCGCCGACAGTGCGGTACCGGACGAACCGGCAGGCTGAGGGGCATCGGACGGTGGGTGGGGGCGTTGAAACCGTTCGCGGTCGCGGGGAGCTGAAGCCGGCCGGACAGCCTGCCAAGATGGGCCGTTCGGCCGGTTTTAGTTTGTCCGGCCGCCAACTGAGCCGCGGTCAGGCCCGGCCGCGCAGGTGCTCCAGCACCACCGGATCCAGCTTCGCCGGGGTGATCCGCTCCTCCAGGTTCTCCACCCCGGCCCACGAGCCCAGGGCGGCGTCCAGCGCGCCGGGGGAGTCGTCGGCGGCCGGGTAGCCCAGCGCGGTCAGGTGCGCCCGTACCTCGGTGGCCAGCGAGCCGACCAGATCCAACAAGCTGGCCGGGTCGGGCCGGTCGAAGTAGAGCGTGTGCAGGTCGAGCAGGCGCTCCAGCTCGGGGACCGGATCAGCGTGGTCATCAACGCGTACGTCGACCACGACGTCGCTTGTTCCGCCGTACCCCATGCCCTTCGAGACCACCAGCAGAGCCGCACTCTGCCGCCCACGCCGGTCACCCCCGGCCCGGTCACCCGCGCGCAGCGCGGCCAGCAGCCGCCGGGCCAGCCGCGACTCGCCGGCCGGGGCCGCCCAGGACGCGGCCATCGCGGCCACCACCTGTGGGCCGGCCAGGATGTTGCCCTGGATGGCGTACCCGTCGCCGGCCGTCCCGCCGGCCCAGTCGTGGCAGTCCGCGCCGGTGAAGGTGGCCCCGTCGCCGGTCGGGCCGACCACGCCGAGCTGCCGGGTGGCTCGCTCGCCGTCGGCGGCCGTCAGGCCCGCGACCACATCGGCCGCGGCCACGCCGGTACGCAGCAGAGTCAGGCCTTGTACCCGGTACGCGAGGTTTGCGTATGACTGCGTCGCAAGGGCACCCACGTCGGCTTCGGCGGCCGGAACGGCGGCACCCACCGCGAGGAACTTGCTGGCGACCGCGACACCGTGGGCACGCCCATCCGGTGACCGGGCGACGATGGAGAACGTCATGCACCGGACGGTAGGCAAGGATGGGGGTGATGGTCTACCGCTACTTCTACGACTGCGAGTTCATCGAGGACGGCCGCGTCATCGATCTCGTCTCGATCGGCGTGGTCGACGAGCACGGCCGCGAGTTCTACGCGGTCTCCACCGAGTTCAACGGCGACCGGGCGCTGCCCTGGGTACGCCGCAACGTGCTGACCAAACTGCCCTCGCCGGCGGATCCGGCCTGGCGCTCCCGCGAGCGGATCCGGGCCGAGCTGCACGAGTTCCTGGTAGCCCCGCTGGTCGACGGGTCCGCCGATGGGCTCGAGCTGTGGGCCTGGTACGCCGCGTACGACCACGTGGTGCTCGCCCAGCTGTGGGGCGCGATGCCGGCGCTACCGCGGGAGATCCCGCGGTTCACCAACGAGCTGCGACAGCGCTGGGAGGACCTCGGCCGGCCGCCGCTGCCCGAGGCCGAGTCGCGCCGGCACGACGCGCTCGTCGACGCGCGGCACAACCTGGCCCGTTGGCGTGCGATGACCGGGTAGGCGCGAGCGCGAGGAGCGAGCTGGCGAGCCCCGCAGCCGCGAGCGAAGACCAACTCGACTACAGTGCGCAGTTGCGGCCCGCGGCCCGGCAACGGCGCCGACCGACCCTCGCAGGCCCTTTCCGCGGACGGGTAGGAGTGGATATGCGCATCGGCGTACTCACCGGAGGCGGCGACTGCCCCGGGATGATCGCGGTGATCCGGGCGGTGGTACGCAAGGGCGTGGCCACGTAC
>DASRRF010000622.1:0-4637 GCA_035695905.1 Micromonosporaceae bacterium
GGCCGATCACGCCGAGCGCATGGGCGTCGTCGACGAGCAACAGCGCGCCGGTGCTGCGTACCACCGTATGAAGGTCTTTCAGCGGGGCGAGGTCGCCATCGACCGAAAAGATCGACTCGGTGACCACCACCGCCGGACCGCGCCGGGGTGCGGCCAGGGCCGCCGCCACCGCGGCCACATCGGCGTGCGGGGTGACGGTGACCGCGGCGCCGGCCAGCCGGCAACCGTCCACAAGGGAGGCATGGGCGTGCGCGTCGACGACGAACAGCGCATCCGGGCGGGCCAGCGCGCGCAGCGCGCCGAGGTTGGCCAGGTAACCGGAGGAGTACACCAACGCGGACCGCGCGCCGAGCCAGCCGGCCAGGTCGTCCTCCAGCGCCGCGTGCGCCTGCGTCGAGCCGCGCACCAGGCGGGATCCGGTCGCGCCAAGCCCGTACCCGTGCAGGGCTTGCGCCGCCGTGGCGATCACCTCGGGGTGCCGGGACAGGCCGAGGTAGTCGTTGCCGGCCAGATCCACGACGCCGTCCGCCGGTCCCCGCGGCCGCAGCTCACGGCGCAGCCCGGCCCGCTCCCGCAGTGCGGCCCGGCGTTGCAGCGCAGCCAGCCACGACGCCATCGGTACACCCCTTCCAGTTAGGGTTACGACCATGCCAGAGATCCTCGACCACGCCCGCAGGCAGGTGCTGGAGACCGGCCGTGGGCTCGACGAGGCCGGCGTGCTCGCCGTGCTGAGCCTGCCGGACGGCGACGTACCGGCCGCTCTGCAGCTCGCCCACGAGGTGCGGATGCGCTGGTGCGGGCCGGAGGTCGAGGTCGAGGGGATCGTGTCGGTGAAGACCGGCGGTTGCCCGGAGGACTGCCACTTCTGCTCTCAATCCGGGCTTTTCACCTCACCGGTACGCGCGGTCTGGCTGGACATCCCGGCGCTGGTGGAGGCCGCCCGCCAGACCGCCGCGACCGGGGCCACCGAGTTCTGCATCGTCGCCGCGGTACGCGGTCCGGACGAGCGGCTGATGGCACAGATGCGCGAGGGCGTGGTGGCGATCCGGGCTGCCGTCGAGATCAACATTGCCGCCTCGCTCGGCATGCTCACCCAGGCACAGGTCGACGAGCTGGCCGCGATCGGTGTGCACCGGTACAACCACAACCTGGAGACCGCTCGGTCCTTCTTCCCCCAGATCGTCACCACGCACACCTGGGAGGAACGCTGGGAGACGCTGCGCATGGTGCGCGCGGCCGGCATGCAGGTCTGCTGCGGCGGGATCCTCGGGCTCGGCGAGACGCTCGCCCAGCGGGCCGAGTTCGCGACCCAACTCGCCACGCTCGAACCGCACGAGGTCCCACTGAACTTCCTCAACCCCCGCCCGGGTACGCCGCTGGGTGGGCGCTCCATCGTGGACGCCCGGGACGCGCTGCGGGCCATCGCCGCGTTCCGGCTCGCACTGCCCAAAACCATCCTGCGGTACGCCGGAGGCCGCGAAATCACCCTCGGCGACCTCGGCACCCGGGACGGCCTGCTCGGCGGGGTGAACGCGGTGATCGTTGGCAACTACCTGACCACGCTGGGCCGGCCGGCCGTCGAGGACCTCGCGCTCCTCGACGAACTCCGGATGCCGGTCAAGGCGCTCTCTGCCACGCTGTGACCCTCTCCCTTTCCCCGATCTTGGAAGGTTTGGCCCCTGTGACGGCAGCAACCTTCCAAGATCCGGGATACTGCGACCGGTGCGGCGAGGCGCTGCGCGACGGCGGGCACGAGGCGTGTGTCGCCGCGCGGGTACTGGAGCCACCCCGGTTCTGCCCGGTCTGCCGGCGCCGGATGAAGGTGCAGGTACTTCCGGCCGGCTGGGTCGCCACCTGTGTCGAGCACGGCCAGACCTGCTCCGGCCGATGACCGGTGTCATCTGGCCGCCGGAAGCTTACCGGACGTAACCCGTCAAAGATCGGACAGCGCGGGTCAGGCCTAGATCGCGCAAGATGTTCGCATGTCCATAACCGTCGACACCCCCCGGCTCGGCGCGATGGTGGCCGCGCTGGCCGAGGGTGAGGCCGCCCCGCTGCGCCAGCTCCTGGCCGGGCTCGGCGTGGATGTGGAAGCCGTACGCGGCCTGCCCCGGTGGAACGCGCCGGCCGGCGGCGTGGCCATCCCGCACCAGCGAGGGTCCACACCGGACGGTCGACTGTCGACGGACGCGGTCCTCGACGCCGCGCTCACCGCGGCGACGCCGGCGCCGGCGGGCGCCGCCCTGCTCGGTCTCTACCTGCGGTACGAATGCGAAGAGGCGTGGGAGATCTCGTACCACTTCGATCCGATCTGGCAGAGCCTGCGCGGCATGGAGCGGCTCTGGCCGGCGCACCGGCAGCGCGCCCCGGGCGACGCCGACCGGGCGGTGGCCGAGGCCGTGCTCTGCGCGCTGCGCCTGCTCGACCAGGAGATCTCCGTGGAGAACGAGCAGACGTGTGGCGCGATGGTCCGGCACGCGGCGGCCGCCCGATCCGCCGTACGGGCGGCGGAGCTGGCCATCGACGCGGCGGAGCGGATCCGGCCGGCGCACCCGGAAATCGGGGAGTACCTGACCGGACAGTCCCGTGCCCGGCACCGCTACTACGCGGCGCTGGCTCCGGCGATCGACGCGGCGGCGCAGGCGCTGCGCGGTACGGCGGACTCGCTGCCCACCGGCATCGAGGCCCTGCTGGATGCCGAGGCGGACGAGGAGCTGCTGGAGGACAACGACCGCAGCGAGCTGCGCGCGCACCGGTTCAGCCTGCAGGAGCTGGCCACCGCGGTGGACCGGGACTGGCTGACCGTCGACCACGCGAAGATCGTCTACATCTACCCGTTCGGGCTGCGCGGGGTCGACGCACACGACGCAGTGGACCGGGTACGCGCCGGGGCTGCGGATTGGCGGCTTGCCGGTGTACCCCCGGATGAGGTCCGGGACACGCTCGACCTGGACGACGTCTGGGCCGGATCGGACTTCCTCGGCCGCCGGTTCGAAGGCGCCGCGCTGGTCCTGCCCGAGCTGACAATGTCCGATGTGGACGGTGGGCAGCTCGGCACGCTCGCCGGCGAACTGCGCTTCTCCAAGCTGGGCAACCACTACCTGCGCCTGGAGGCGCACGTACACGAGATGGATCCGCACGACCTGCAGTTCGCGCTGTTCCGGGCGGCGCCCGAGCATGGCACGATCCGGGTGACCGTGGCGGACGGTCCCAGCTGGCCACGGCTCTCCTCGCTCGCGGTCGACCTGGTGCACGCCCTGCCCGCCTGGCTGGCCGCCGACGGCGAGCAGGTGGCGGTCAGCGTCCGGCCGGGGATGTACCACGTGCTGCTGACCGTGCACGACGCGACGCTGGGCGCCGGGCCGGCCGCACCGCGCGAGCTGCGCCGGCCGGCACGTACCGCGGACGAGCTGGTGGCCGCGGTCGGCGGAGCGGTACTGCTGCATCCGGTGCTCAACGCGGTGGGTGCGATCGCCGAGTGGAGCCGCTACCCGCAGTGTGCCGCGGAGGTGATCCACGGCGTGGGCCGGCGCGGCGACCTGGTCGCCCGGACCGAGAACACCAGCCTGATCGTGATGCTCGGTACGCCCAGCTTCCTGATCGGCATGCACGAGACGATCGCGGAGTTCGTCGCCTCGCTGGACGGGCTCTTCGGCGCCTGGTTCGACGAGCTGGCGGCGTACCACACCCAGGTTATGCAGATGCTCGACCGGCTCGGCGGTGGAACGGCCGGACTGGGCCGGCTGACCGCGGACGCCCAGCTTTTGCAGCAGGCGCAGCTGCGCCTGCATGACTTCGTCGCCGAGGCGCGCTCGGTGCAGGGGCTGATCCGCTCGCCCGCGCTGGTCGCCTCGCCGCTGGACGCGTCGACGCTGCGCCGGTTGCTGGACGCGGCCGGCTATGCGCGGGTCGAGGAGGACTTCGCGGCCAAGGTGGCCGAGCTGCTCGACGACCGGCTCGGTACCCAGCTGGAGGCGCTGGCCGCGCGCCGGCAGCAGGAGGTCGACCGGGTCACCGCCGAGCAGGAGCGGCGCAGCCGGGCGCGGATGGACACCCTGCTCGCGGTGATCGCCGCGGCCGGTGTCTCCGGCGTTGTCCAGGTGCTGCAGGCCGGGCTGAACTGGGGTCCGCGCGAGGCGGAGGTGGCCGCCGGCTCTATCGTTGGCCTGGCGATCGCGATCGGGTTCATGGTGTGGATCTCGGTGCACCGGCGCCGCGGTTGACCCAGCGCTGCGGTGACCCACGGAAAAGAGCGATGGGAGCACGATGAAGCTCGTCGACCTGGAGCAGCCGGACGCACTGCTGGACGCGGTCTACTCCGACGTCCTCGCGGCCAGCTTCCCGCCGGCCGAACTGTGCACTGTGGACGGACTGCAGGGCGGCCTGCCGGCCGGGGTCACCACGGTCTCCGCGCTGCTGGACGACGACGGCCGGCCGGTGGCCGCCGCGGTGGGCGACTGGTCGGCGCGCAGCCGGATCCAGTTGCTGTCGTACCTCGCCGTGCTGCCCGGGCATCGCAGTGGCGGGCACGGCGGTCGGCTGCTGCGGCACGTGCTGGACCGCTGGCGCGAGCTCTACCGGCCGTGCGCGATCGTGGCCGAGATCGAGCACCCGGCCGCGCACGAATCCTCCGAAGC
>DASRRF010000623.1:0-8297 GCA_035695905.1 Micromonosporaceae bacterium
TCCAACGAGCTGCCGTGGCGGGAGAGCATCGCCGATGTCGTGGTCATCCCGGAGGACCCTGACGGGCACATCGACGCGGGTCGCTTGGCTGAGGAGCTGGACCGGTACGCCGACCGCCCGTTGAAGATCGGCTCGTTCTCCGCCGCGTCGAACGTCACCGGGATCGTCAGCGACACGCATGGCATCTCGGACCTGTTGCACCGGCACGGCGCACTGTCCTTTTGGGACTTCGCCGCGGCCGCGCCGTACGTGGATATCCAGATGTACGGGCGATGTACCAAGCATCCCAAGGCGTACAAGGATGCGATCTTCATCTCCCCGCACAAGTTCGTCGGTGGCCCGGGCACCCCGGGCGTTCTCGTGGTCCGCAAGGAGCTGCTGCGCAACCGGGTTCCGACGGTGCCCGGCGGCGGGACCGTCGACTACGTGAACACCATGGAGCACCACTACCTGGCCGACCCGATCCACCGCGAGGAGGGCGGCACGCCGGCGATCGTCGAGTCGATCCGTGCCGGACTCGTCTTCCAGCTCAAGGACGCGGTGGGTACGGACGTGATCCGCGCGCAGGAGGAGGATTTCCTGCGCCGGGCCATCGACTCCTGGCGGCAGGACCCGGCCATCGACATCCTGGGCAACCTCGACGCCGAACGACTGTCCATTGTGTCCTTCGTGGTACGCCGGCCGACCGGGCGCTACCTGCACCACAACTTCGTGGTCGCGATCCTCAACGACCTGTTCGGCATCCAGTCCCGCGGCGGTTGCTCGTGCGCCGGGCCGTACGGCCACCGGCTGCTCGGCATCGACCTGGATCGCTCGCACCGCTTCGAGCAGGAGGTACTGGCCGGCTGCGAGGGCATCAAGCCGGGCTGGGTCCGGGTCAGCTTCAACTACTTCATCTCCGAGCCGGTGTTCCAGTACATTGTGGACGCCGTACACCTGGCGGCTTCCGAGGGCTGGAAACTACTGCCGGACTACCGGTTCGAACCGCGTACCGGGTTGTGGCGCCACCGGCTCGGCCTGGTCGAGCCGCCGCTGCGGTTGACCAAGCTGCGGTACGACGCGACCGGGAAGCTGCGCTGGTCCGGCGGGAGCGGCAGCCCGCACCACGAACGCGCTCCCGAGGAGGCTCTGGAGGACTACCTCGAAGAGGCTCGGGAGATCTTCGCCAAGCTCGACGAGCGGCAGTGCCCGGACGGCACCGCCGGCGCCTCGATCTCCCCGCACTTCGAGGAGCTGCGCTGGTTCGAGCTGCCGGACGTGTGCCTGTCGCGCTGATTTCGCTCAGGGCTGATCGCGCGGCGGGCATGCGCACCGCCCGGTCCGGCGTTGGTGCCGGCATGGCTAAGAAGGACGACGAGAGCGCTCTCGACGCGTACAGCCGGGTGGTGACGACCGTCGCGGCCCAGGTGTTGCCGAGCGTCGCGGCCTTGGCGGTACGTACCCCGCGCGGCGGTGGAGCCGGCTCGGCGGTCACCTTCACCGACGACGGTTTCCTGCTGACCAGTGCACACGTGGTGGCCGGTGCGAACGGCGGATCGGCCACGTTCAGCGACGGTACCGAGGCCGGGTTCGACGTGGTGGGCGCCGATCCGCTGGCCGACCTGGCGGTGCTCCGTACCCGGGCGAGAAGCGCGCCACCGGCCGAGCTGGGCGACGCCGACCAGCTGCGGATCGGCCAGCTCGTCGTGGCGATCGGCAACCCGATGGGTCTGGCCGGCTCGGTCACCGCCGGGGTCGTCTCCGGGCTGGGCCGATCGCTGCCGACCCGGGACGGCCGGGTGGTCCGGCTGATCGACGACGTGATCCAGACGGATGCCGCGCTGAACCCGGGCAACTCGGGCGGCGCGCTGGCCGACTCAACCGGCCGGGTGGTCGGGGTGAACACCGCGGTCGCCGGGTTCGGCCTGGGCCTGGCCGTACCCATCAACGTCACCACCCGGCAGATCATCGGCGAGCTGGTCTCCACCGGGCGGGTACGCCGGGCCTGGTTGGGCGTGGCGGGCGCGCCGGTGCCGTTGCCACCGACCGTCGCCGACCGGCTCGACCAGCGGATCGGGTTGCGGGTGGTCGAGGTGGTACCCGGCAGTCCAGCCGGGCTGGCCGGCCTCTACCTCGGCGACATCATCATCTCGGCCGGCGGCAAGCCGGTGGAGAACGTGCAGGCGCTGCTCAAGCTGATGCTGGGGCCGGCGATCGGCAACCGGCTGCCGATCACCGTGCTGCGCCGCGGCGCCTTCGTCGACGTGGTCGCGATCCCCGCCGAGCTCGTCGCGTCCTAACGCACGGTGGGGGCGTACGCGAGCAGGTCCTGCCGGGTGATCACGCCGCGCGGCTTGCCGTCGACCAGCACGATCGCCGCGTCCGCCTTGGCCAGCAGCGCGACGGCCTCGCCGACCGGCTGGCCGCCACCGACCATCGGCAGCGGCGGACCCATGTGCCGCTCGATCGTGTCGTGCAGGTGGGCCTGGCCGGTGAAAAGCGCGTCGAGCAGGTCCTTCTCGGCCAGCGACCCGGCGATCTCCCCGGTGACGACCGGCGGTTCGGCCTTGAGTACGGGCAGCTGCGAGACGCCGTACTCGCGCATGTAGTCGATCGCGTCCCGGACGGTCTCGGTCGGATGGACGTGCACCAGCTCCGGCATCCGCCCGGGCTTGCCGGCCAGGACGTCGGCGACGGTCGGCTCGTCCACGCCGGTGTTCAGGAAGCCGTACCGGGCCATCCACTCGTCATTGAAGATCTTCGAGAGGTACCCGCGCCCGCCGTCCGGCAGCAGCACCACGACCACGCCGTCCGGCCCGGCCCGCCGGGCCACCTCCAGCGCCGCCACCACGGCCATCCCGCAGGACCCGCCGACCAGCAGGCCCTCCTCACGGGCCAGCCGCCGGGTGTACTCGAATGAGTCCTTGTCCGACACCTCGATGATCTCGTCGCAGATGGTCCGGTCGTATGTCTCCGGCCAGAAGTCCTCGCCGACGCCCTCGACCAGGTACGGCCGGCCGGTGCCGCCGGAGTAGACCGAGCCCTCCGGATCGGCGCCGATCACCCGTACCGTGCCGGCCGAGATCTCCTTGAGGAAGCGGCCGGTACCGGAGATCGTCCCGCCGGTGCCCACCCCGGCGACGAAGTGGGTGATCCGGCCCGCGGTCTGCGCCCACAGCTCGGGACCGGTCGTCTCGTAGTGGGACAGCGGGTTGTTCGGGTTCGTGTACTGGTTGGGCTTCCACGCGCCGGGGATCTCCGCGGCCAACCTGTCCGACACGTTGTAGTACGACCGCGGGTCCTCCGGGGCCACCGCGGTCGGGCAGACCACCACCTCCGCGCCGTACGCCCGGAGCACGTTCTGCTTGTCCTCGCTGACCTTGTCCGGGCAGACGAACACGCAGCGGTACCCGCGCAGCTGCGCGACGAGGGCCAGGCCTACACCGGTGTTGCCGGAGGTCGGCTCGACGATCGTGCCGCCGGGTTCGAGCAGGCCGGCCTTCTCCGCCTCCTCGACCATGCGCAGCGCTATCCGGTCCTTGATGCTGCCACCGGGGTTGAAATACTCAACCTTCGCCAGGACCGTGGCGGCCACGCCCTCGGTCACCCTGCGCAGCCGGACCAGCGGGGTGTTCCCGATGAGGTCTACGACCGACTCGTGGTAGCGCACGTCACACAGGGTACGACCACCCGTGTCGTCGAAGCCGGCTGCCCCGGCCTACGCCGAGCCGACCACGTGGCCGTCGACCACAGCCGCACGGCGGCGCTCCCATTCCAGGAACCGCTCGGTCTCCGCGAGCACCGCTCCGGCCAGCCAGGTTGCCATGATCACATCGTCGGCCAGGCCGAACACCAGCAGCACGCCCTCGGGAATGAGATCGATCGGCGACACGATGTACGCGAGCCCCGCGCTCATCATGGCCAGCCGTACGCCGCCGTCGTACTCGCGGCGCATGGTCGCCCTGATCATGCGGGGCAGCGCCCGGACCCGGCGGCCGAGCGACGGGCCGCCGCGGGCACCCGCGGTGAGGCCGCGCCACAGCGCGGTGAATGCGGCGGTACGCCGGAGCCTGCTCGCCATGCACCCATACTGCCTGAGATCATGGAAATCCGCCCGGTGGATCTTGGCGCGGCGGCGCAGCGCGCCGGCCGGCCATGAGCAGGACCGGGCCGAGCGGCCGGCGCGGGTCCGCCGCGGCGACCCGGAATCGTCGTACCCGCGCGCTAGCCTCAAAGTCACACGGCGCACGACCGTCCGCGGGGGGTGCAATGACCAGCGCCACTCAGGTCAGCAAGGCGGCCCGGGCGGCCGCGGTCGGGGTGGGCGGCGCCGCGCTGGCCGGCGGCTTTCTCGCCGGCGTGCTGCTCGGCCAGGCCGCGCTGACCCGCCGGACGATCCCGCGGGCCGAGGCGCCGCCGCCACGCGGCGACGGGCGGTATGGGAATGGTCACCCAACGCGCCCACTGACCCTGGTGATGCTCGGCGACTCGTCCGCGGCCGGCTACGGCGTCGCCAAGCCGCGCCAGACGCCCGGCGCGCTGCTCGCCGCCGGTCTCGCCGCGCGGCTGCGCCGGGGCGTGGTGCTGCGCAACTTCGCCGTGGTCGGTGCGACGTCGTCGATGCTCGCGCCGCAGGTGGAGGCCGCGGTCGAGGCGCGCCCGGACATCGCGGTGATCCTCGTCGGCGGCAATGACGTGACGCATCGGATCAGCCCGGCCATCGCGGTGCGGCACCTGGTCGCCGCGGTCCGCGCGCTGCGCGCCGCGGGTGCGCACGTGGTCGTCGGCACCTGCCCCGATCTCGGCACGATCCAGCCGATCCCGCTTCCGCTTCGCTGGTTCGCCGGGCGGTGGAGCCGGCAGCTCGCCGCGGCGCAGACCATCGCGGTGGTCGAGGCCGGCGGCGCCACCGTCTCCCTCGGCGACCTGCTCGGGCCGGCGTTCGCGGCCGAGCCGCAGCGGATGTTCGGCCGGGATCAGTTCCACCCGTCCGCCGAGGGCTACGCCGCGGCCGCCGCGGCGATCCTGCCGACCGCAATCGCCGTGGTGGCCGGCGAGCCGGAGACCGGCCCGGCGCTCACCAAGGAGGAGGGCGTCCGATCGCTGCCCCGGGCCGCACTGGAGGCGGTTGGCCGGCCGGGCACGGAGGTCACCGGGGCGCGGGTGGCCGGCCGCGACCGCGGTCCCGCCGGCCGCTGGGTCCAGTTGCGCAACCGGGTCCGGGAGGCGATCTGGCCCGCAGACCCCGCCACCAACGGTTCCGCCGTACTCTCGGTGCAGGAGCACGCCCCCCAGCCGCTGCCCTCCACCGTGGAGCCGTCGTGAAGTTCACCCCCAAGCGCCTCGGCAAGGCCGCCGCGATCACGCTGATCGCCGGCACGGTCGGCGGAGCCGCGCTGCTCGCCGCCGAGGCGATCGCGGCCCGCGGCCGGCGGTACGCGCAGCCCGATTTCGGCCTGGCCGTCCGCTCCTCGATCGGCTCCGCCGACGCGGCCCCGCTGCGCCTGGTGTTGCTCGGTGACTCCAGCGCGCTCGGTGTCGGGGTGGATCACGTCCGGGACACCGTCGGTGGCCAGCTGGCTGCCCTGCTGACCCGGGACACCGAGCCGGCTCGTCGGGTCGAGCTGTCCAGCGTTGCGGTGTCCGGCTCCCGGTCGGTCGATCTGGCCACCCAGGTGGCCCGCGCGCTACTCGGTCCCAAGCCGGATGTCGCGGTGATCCTCGTCGGGGCGAACGACGCGACCAGCCTGCGCCGCCCGCGCGAGGCCGCCGCGCACCTGGCCGCCGCGGTCCGCCGGCTGGTCGACGCCGGTACGGCGGTGGTCGTGGGCACCTGCCCCGATCTCGGGGCGGTCCGGGCGGTCGCCCCGCCGCTGCGCCAGATCGTGGGCTGGTTGGGCCAGCGGATGGCCCGGGCGCAGGCCCGGGCGGTCACCGCGGCCGGCGGGGTGGTCGTCGATCTCGCGACCGAGACCGGGCCGATCTTCCGAGCCGATCGGGGCACCCTGTGCCACGACGCGTACCACCCGTCGGCGGATGGGTACCGGATCTGGGCACACGTGCTCTACCCCCCGGTGGCGGCCGCGGCCGGGGTGAAAAACTCCACCTGAAACCACGACCTACCAAGCGGTAACCTGACGGCATGCCGGACGCCGTAGTTGTCGCCACCGCCCGCTCGCCGATCGGCCGCGCGCACAAGGGATCCCTGCGCGACCTGCGCCCCGATGACCTGACCGCGACGATCGTACGGACCGCCCTGGCCAAGATCCCGCAACTGGACCCGCGAGACATCGACGATTTCTATCTCGGCTGCGGGCTGCCCGGCGGCGAACAGGGCTTCAACATGGCCCGGGTGGTGGCCATCATGCTGGGCTTCGATCACCTGCCCGGCGCGACGCTCACCCGGTACTGCTCGTCCTCGCTGCAGACCACCAGGATGGCGTTCCACGCGATCAAGGCCGGCGAGGGCGACGTGTTCATCTCCGCCGGCGTCGAGTGCGTGTCGCGGTACGCCCGCGGTAGCTCCGACGGGTTGCCCGAGGAGGCGCAGAAGCTGGTCGGCGGCGGCTGGCACAACCCGGTGTTCGACGGCGCGCGGGCCCGGTCCGCGCAGCGGGCCGCGGGCGGCGCGCCGGACTGGACCGACCCGCGCGACGGTGGCGAGATCCCGGACGTCTACCTGGCGATGGGCCAGACCGCTGAGAACCTCGCCCAGCTCAAGGGCGTCACCCGGGAGGATATGGACGCGTTCGGCGTACGGTCGCAGAACCTCGCCGAGAAGGCGCTCGCGGACGGGTTCTGGGCACGCGAGATCACGCCGGTCACCACGCCGGACGGCACCGTGGTGGCCAAGGACGACGGGCCGAGGCCGGGCGTGACGCTGGAGGCGGTGGCCGCGCTCCAGCCGGTGTTCCGCCCGGACGGCCGGATCACCGCGGGCAACTGCTGCCCGCTCAACGACGGCGCCGCCGCGGTCATCGTGATGAGCGATACGAAGGCTCGCGAGCTGGGCATCACGCCGCTCGCCCGGGTCGTCGCCTCCGGGGTCACCGCGCTGTCGCCGGAAATCATGGGGCTCGGCCCGGTGGAGGCGTCCCGCCAGGCATTGCGCCGCGCCGGTATGACAATGTCCGATGTGGACCTCGTGGAAATCAACGAGGCGTTTGCGGCCCAGGTGATCCCGTCGTACCGGGATCTGGAGATCCCCCTGGACAAGCTGAACGTGATGGGTGGTGCGATCGCGGTCGGGCACCCGTTCGGGATGTCCGGGGCGCGGATCACCGGCACGCTGGTGAACGCGCTGGACTGGCACGACAAGACGATCGGCCTGGAGACCATGTGCGTCGGCGGCGGCCAGGGCATGGCCATGCTCTTCGAACGCCTCTGACCGGCCTGCCGGTCAGAGGCAGGCGCGGGTAGCGGCCACGTCGGCCGCCGCGGTCGCAAGCACGGCAGGGTCGGCGCCCGCCGCCGCCAGGTCCGCGGCCATCACCCGCAACTGGTCGGGCAGGGCCAGATCATTTTCCAGCCTGGGTACGTGGCGCCGCACCCGACCTTCCGCGGTCGCCGCCAGGTCCGCCAACCGCTGGACGAGCGCGTGGATCAGGTCCGCCCTGGTGCCCGCCGGCTGCACCGCTACGGTCCAGCGCGGCGGCCCCCAGTGACCGACCCGAGCGATCAGCACCTCCACCTCGCGCCGTACGTCGTTCATCCCGCGCGGGTGTCAGTCGTTGCCGCGCAGGTACCCCAGCAGCCGCAGGATCTCCAGGTACAGCCAGATCAGCCCGACCAGCATGCCGAACGCGCAGACCCATGCGTACCGCTGCGGCAGGCCGTTCTTGACGCCCTGCTCGACCTCGTTGAAGTCGAGGATGAACGTCAACGACGCCAACACGATCATCGCGAGGCTGAACACGATCGCCAGCCAGCTGCCATCGCGGAGATGGGTGTTGATACCGAAGACCGACAGGAGCAGGTTGATCGCCATCAGCGCAACGGCACCGATCAGGCACGCGATCAGGCCGCGGGCGAACTTCGGCGTCGCCCGGATCACCCGGGCGCGGTAGAGCATCGACATCAGGAAGAAGACGCCGAACGTGGCGATCACCGCCTGCAGGACAATGCCTGAGTACGCCGTCTCGTAGTACTTGCTGATCAGGCCGACGAAGACGCCCTCGACCACCGCGTACGCCGCGATCGGTGCCGGGTTGGAGATCCGGCGGAATGCGATCACCAGGCCCAGCACCAGGCCGGCCACCGCGGACAGGGTCCACGCCACGATCAGGAGCCGGTCGGGGACGACCGCCCACGCGATCGCA
>DASRRF010000624.1:0-2423 GCA_035695905.1 Micromonosporaceae bacterium
CGCCCGCGCCGGCCTCCCCGGTGATCATCGGAGTCTGGGTGATGTTCGAGGTGGCCTCGCCGATGAGGATCTTCGCGCCGACGATGACCCCGCCGCTGCCCATCATCAGCAGCGCGCCGAACACGATGAACAGCTTCGCCCACAGCGGGTCCCGCCGGCGTCGGGGTGGCACGGTCGGGCCGCCGCTGCTGGTACCGCCGGCTACGGGGGTGTCTCCGCCCGCGTCACGTCGTGCGCGCCGCCGGGACCGTCGGCCGCCGCCGACCGGCTCGGCGGCGGGAACCTGCCACTCCTCGGTCGACTGCTCATCCTGCGCGGTCGACCGGTAGGTGCGGCTGGCCCCCTGCATTCCGCCTCCGACTAGCTGCCCCGTGGCGCCACCGGCGGCCACTATGATCTGCAGCGCCACTCTACGGACCGCGTGCCAGAAGTCGGAAACCCGCGGTGTCGGGTCGACTGAACGGTGGACGTCACCCGGTCGGTTTGGCGGATGGCTTGGGGTTCGCCGCCACCCACTGCGCCATCGTGTCCTTCGCCATCGCGTCGTACATGGCCGCCGCCTTCTCCTTGTCGGAGAGTACGACGCTCTCTCCGTTGATCATATCGGTACCGGTGTACGGGCTCGTGTAGAACGTGAGGTTTTCGCTGCGCAGGTTGCGGAACTGCAGGGCCATGTCGACCAGGGAGAAGCTCTTGTCGACGGTGATCGCCTTCGTGGCGGCCTTCAGGAACGCGTTGAGCTTGCCGGGGTTGGTCACCGTACCGGTGCTGACCGCCTTGTCCATCAACGCCTTCAGGAACTCCTGCTGGTGCCGTACCCGGGCGAAGTCGCCATCCGGGAACTGGTAGCGCTGCCGGCAGTAGTCCAGCGCCTGCTCGCCGTTGAAGTGGTTCATGCCCTTCTTGTACTGCCGGAACGGCGAGTGGATCGACTTGATGTCGCGCTCGACGTACATGTCCACGCCGCCGAGGGCGTCGGTCACGTCCTTGAAGCCGCCGAAATCGATCATCACAACGTGGTCCAGCCGGAGCCCGGTGAAGCCCTCAACGGTCCGTACCATCAACGGCAGGCCGCCCCACGCGAACGCCGCGTTGATCTTTGCCATGCGGTCGCCGTACTGGCCGTCCTGGCTCTTCGGTACGTACAGGTACGTGTCCCGCGGGATCGAGACGAGGTACGCCTTGTCGTGGCTCTTCGGAATGTGCAGCACCATGATGGTGTCCGTGCGGGCCGCCCCGTTGTTGTCGCCCTTCGGGTTGTCCGGATCCCGCGAGTCACTGCCCAGCAGCAGGATGTTCTGCGAGCCCTCGACCACCTTCGCCGGCCGGCCGCCGGTGATCGCCGAGAACGGGTCGGTGCGCGACAGGTCGTCGTTGAGGCTCTTCGCGTACCAGTACATGCCGCCGGCAGCGAGCAGACCCACGACGAGTACGAAGATGCCGGCCACGAGCGCGATCCGGCCCCAACGCGGCCGGATGCGCCGGCGCGGTGCACCGTACGGGCCACCGCCGCCGCTCACCCTGCGTGAGGGCGGTACGGACCCGCCGCCACCGGCTGCCGGTACCCGCGCTCGGCCGGAGATTCGTCCGCGTTCGTCCCGGCTGTCGTCGTCGGGAGCGGTTCCGTAGCCCGATGCGGAGCCGGGCACGCTGGCCCGGCCGGAGATTCGGGCCGGCCGGACGGATCCGCCGTTCGGCGGGGTCGAGGTCGCCATGTCACCCAGGGTACGTACGGCTGGCGAACTCACCCATCAGCCACGGCCGCAACGGCACGAACCCGGTAGCCGCCAACCCGCCGCCGCGTCGGAGGTCAGGCATCGCTGGGTGATGGGCCAACCCGGGGCGGGCTCAGGCCGGGCGAGAGGTCAGGCCGGCCGCGCTTCGAAGTAGGCGATCGTCCGGCGCAGCCCCTCCTCGGGCGCGACGGACGGCTCGTACCCGAGGAGCGTGCGGGCCAGCGTGAGGTCGGGCCGGCGGCGTTCCGGGTCGTCCGCGGTGCGCTCCCGGTAGACGATCTCCGACCGGCTCCCGGTCAGCGTGGCGACCAGCCGAGCCAGGTCACGGACGGAGATTTCGTGCTCGGTACCCACGTTGATCGGCCCGGTCTCCTCGGAGTCGAGCAGCGCGACGATGCCCCGGGCGAGATCCTCGACGAAACAGATCGACCGGGTCTGCTCCCCGCTGCCGTGCACGGTGATCGGCTCACCGCGCAACGCCTGGGTGATGAACGTCGGGATGGCCCGGCCGTCATCCGGTCGCATCCGTGGACCGTACGTGTTGAAGATCCGTACGATACCCACGTCGAGGCCGTGGAAGCGGTGGTACGCCATCGTCGCAGCCTCGGCGAACCGCTTGCTCTCGTCGTACACGCTGCGGATGCCGATCGGGTTCACGTTGCCCCAGTACGACTCCGGCTGCGGGTG
>DASRRF010000625.1:0-1839 GCA_035695905.1 Micromonosporaceae bacterium
CATCGCGGACGCCCAACTCGCTGACCACAGTGGACGGTTGTTGGCCCTGGCCTACGTACCGCTGGCGATCGCGGCGGCCGTGGTGACCGGCTTCGCGCTGGCCGGTACCGGCCCGGTGGAGCTGGCCCGGTCCGGTACGCCGGCCGCGAAGGCGCTCTCGTTCACCACCAACCTCGGCACGTACCTGATCGGGATAGCCGCGCTGGCCCTGCTCGTTCTCGGCGTGCTGGCCTACCGGTACCCGGGCATCCGCCGGGTCGTCGGCGTGCTCTGGGATCTCGGCACGTTCTGGCCGCGGGCGGCACACCCGCTCGCACCGCCGTGCTACGCCGAGCGGGTGGTACCGGAGCTGGTGACCCGGGCGAGCTGGCTGGCCGAGCGGGAGGGCGTTGTGCTCTCCGGACACAGCCAGGGCTCCGTGCTGGTGTTCGCGGCCGCGCTGCAACTGCCGGCGCGGGTGATGCCCCGGGTTGCACTGATCACCTACGGCTCGCCGCTGCGCCGGCTGTACGCCCGGCTGTTCCCGGCGTACGTGGACGCCGGCGTGCTCGGTACGGTCGCGACCGCGGTCGGCGGGCGGTGGTGGAACCTGTGGCGGGACACCGACCCGATCGGCGGTCAGGTCGGTGCGCCCGGCCCGGTCTCGGTCGACTGGCGGCTGCGCGACCCGGCAGCCTTCGACGTCGAGCCGGGCGACACCGTCTACCCGCACATCTGCGGCCACTCAGGGTACCAGCAGGATCCCATCTTCGCGGTGGCCGTCACGGACCTGGTGAGCCGGTTATCGGCCCCGGAGCGGGAGCCGGAACAGGGGCCCCAGGCGCCGCGCCGGGAACCGGCCGCCGGCGCCGGATGAGCCACACCAATACGAACAGGGGTACGCCCAGCAGCACCGTGAACGGCAGCAGGAAGCCGAGCATCACCAGCAGGACGCGGGCCGCACCGAGAAACGCGTCCCAACCCGTACGCAGGCCGGACAGGAACGTCGCGTTCTCCTCCGGCTTCTGCGGCGATGCGGCGTCCGGACCGAGCAGGTGCGCGGTGATGGTGGACAGCGAGGTCAGCTCGGCGAGCTTGCGCTTGCGTGCCTCCAGCGTGGCCAGCGCACTCTCCCGCTTGGCCAGCTCGCCCTCGATCGAGACGATCTCGCCGATGGTCTGCGCCCGGGCGAGCAGCGCGCGGGTCCGGTCCACGCTCGCCTTCTGCGAGGCGATCTGCGCGTCGAGGTCGACGACCTCCTGGGTGACGTCATCGGCGTTGATCGCGCGAGCCTCCTCGGTGCCCAACTTGCTCAGCGAGTCCACAGTGGAGGTAAACCTGCCGGCCGGTACGCGCAGGGTCAGGTGCGCCTCGGCGTTCTTCTCCCCGCTGGTCCGCTTGTCGCCGCCGACGAAGCCGCCCGCGGTCTCCGCGATGTTGATGGCCTGGCGCGCGGCGTCGTCCACGTCCTTCACCCGGATCGAGATCTCTCCGGTGTAGACGATCGACCGGTCGTCCTTCAGGTACTTGGCCGGCGCCGCGAGGGCGCCGCCCGGCCCCGCCTCGGGTGCGGCCGCCTTCTTCGCCTCGTCGGCCTTCGCCTGTTCGGCCCTTGCCTGGTCGGCCGGCGCCGCGCCGCCCCCGGTAGCCGCGTTCGGGCTGCTGCTCCTGTCCGCGCCGCCACAACCGGCCAGCCCTACCAACCCGGCGGCGACCGCGATCGCCACCGCGGCGATCCGCCAGCGATGTCCTACTGATGGCATGTCGTCCCCTCCCGAAGCGCAACCTGGCTATCAGACGCACCACGCGCCGGCGCCGTTTCCGGCAGACTCCACCGGTAGGGTCACGATTCGACATCCC
>DASRRF010000626.1:0-2255 GCA_035695905.1 Micromonosporaceae bacterium
CTCGGAATTTCCGGCAAGTTCACCACGCCGGACAACCTGCACACGACGACCGTTTCGGTGGTGGCGAACCCGTCCCACCTGGAGGCCGTCGACCCGGTACTGGAAGGCATCGTCCGGGCCAAGCAGGACCGGCTCGACCTCGGGCTGGAGGGATACACGGTCCTGCCGCTGCTGGTGCACGGCGATGCCGCGTTCGCCGGCCAGGGTGTGGTTGCCGAGACGCTGAACCTGTCTCAGCTGCGCGGCTACCGTACCGGCGGCACCGTGCACGTGGTGGTCAACAACCAGGTCGGCTTCACCACCGCGCCGGAGTACTCGCGGTCCTCGCTGTACTCCACGGATGTGGCCCGGATGATCCAGGCGCCGATCTTCCACGTGAACGGTGACGACCCGGAGGCGGTGGTCCGGGTCGCCCGGCTGGCGTTCGAGTACCGCCAGGCGTTCAACAAGGACGTCGTGATCGACCTGGTCTGCTACCGGCGGCGCGGGCACAACGAGGGCGATGACCCGTCGATGACCAACCCGCTGATGTACGCCATCATCGACGCCAAGCGGTCGGTGCGGAAGATCTACACCGAAGAGCTGATCGGGCGCGGCGACATGACCGTCGACGAGGCCGGGGAGCTGCTGCGCGACTACCAGCAGCAGCTGGAGACGGTGTTCAAGGCCACCCGCGACGCGGCCAGCTCGACCGCACCCGCGCGGGTGGTGCGCTCCCGCGAGCCGCAGCCCGAGCCGGTCGTGGCGACCGCGGTGGACGCCGGGATCATCAAGCGGATCGGCGACGCGCACGTGACGCTGCCGGAGAACTTCACCCCGCACCGCCGGGTGGTCCAGCTCCTGGAGCGCCGGGCGAAGATGGCCAGCCAGGGCGACATCGACTGGGGCTTCGGCGAGATGCTCGCATTCGGCTCGCTGCTCGCCGACGGGGTAACCGTACGCCTGTCCGGCCAGGACTCCCGCCGGGGTACGTTCGTCCAACGGCACGCCGCGGTGATGGACGCGCGGACCGGACTCGACTACCTACCACTGTCCACTGTGGCCACCGAGGGGGCGCGGTTCTTCGCGCAGGACTCGCTGCTCTCCGAGTTCGCGGCCATGGGCTTCGAGTACGGGTACTCCGTGGAGAACCCGGACGCGCTCGTACTCTGGGAGGCACAGTTCGGCGACTTCGCCAACGGCGCACAGTCCATCGTGGACGAGTTCATCTCGTCCGGCGAGGTGAAGTGGGGCCAGCAGTCCGCGGTGACGATCCTGCTGCCGCACGGCCACGAAGGCCAGGGGCCGGACCACACGTCCGGGCGGCCGGAGCGGTACCTGCAGCTGTGCGCAGAAGACAACATGCGGGTGGCCATCCCGAGCACCCCGGCGAACTACTTCCATCTGTTGCGCCGGCAGGCCCTGTCACCCAAACGCAAGCCGCTGGTGGTGTTCACCCCAAAGTCGCTGCTGCGGCACAAGCTGTGCGTCTCGCAGATCGCGGACTTCACCTCGGGTACGTTCCAGCCGGTCATCCCGGACGCGGGCATCGATGCCACCGCGGTCCGGCGGGTGTTGCTCTGCACCGGGAAGGTGTACTACGACCTGCTCCAGGCCCGCGCCGACCGGGGCGCCACGGACACCGCGATCGTCCGGCTGGAGCAGCTCTACCCGCTGCCGGTCGACGAGCTGCGCGCCGCGCTCGCCGGGTACCCGCAGGCCCGCGACTTCGCCTGGGTCCAGGAGGAGCCGGCAAACCAGGGCGCCTGGTCCTTCATCGCGCTCAACCTGTTGGAGCACCTGTCCGGCGTGGGTCTGCGGCGGATCTCCCGCCCGATCGCGGCGGCGCCGTCCAGCGGCTCCACCCGGGTACACGACGTCGAGCAGGCCGCGCTGATCGAAGCCGCGCTGCCGCGGGGGTGAGGGAATGTACTTCACCGATCGCGGGATCGAGGAGCTGGCCGAGCGGCGCGGCGAGGAGACGGTGACGCTGGACTGGCTCGCCGGGCGGCTGCGCGACTTCGTCGACCTCAACCCGGAGTTCGAGACGCCGGTGGAGCGCTTCGCGACCTGGCTCGCCCGGCTGGACGACGACGAGGACGCGTAGCGCCGGCACGGCGCCGGCTGGCTGCGGGCCGGCGGCTGGCTGCAGGCCGGCCCGGCGCCCGCCCAGCCCCGGCGCACGCCCGGATCGAACCCCGGGGGCGATATCTATCTCGGGAGCAGAGATCGGGCCACCCTCGCGACACTCAACCGGCCACGGATCCGGGCTGGTT
>DASRRF010000627.1:0-2681 GCA_035695905.1 Micromonosporaceae bacterium
CAGTCGCTGCGCGTCCTTGCCGCCGCGCCGGACGACGGCGCCGCGCTCGTCATCGGCGACGTGCACATCGGTGAGCACACCGACCTCGCCGCGCTACGGGCCTTCGCGAAGGGCTGCGATGTCGTCACGTTCGACCACGAACACGTGCCGACCGAGCACATCCACGCGCTCGCCGCGGACGGCGTGACTGTCCACCCTGGAGCGTCGGCGCTCGTACACGCACAGGACAAGCGCGCCATGCGGGAGCGGTTGGGCGCGCTGGGCGTACCGCTGCCGCGCTGGGCGCCGGTGACGGGCATCGCGGACGTCGCCGAGTTCGCCGACCGTACCTCCTGGCCCGTTGTGGTCAAGGCGATCCGCGGCGGGTACGACGGGCGAGGCGTGTGGGTCGCGTCCACAGTGGACGACGTTCGGTCGCTTGTGGACAGCGGGGCGGCGTTGCTCGTCGAGGAGCACGTGCCGCTGCGTCGCGAGCTGGCGGTCCAGCTGGCTCGGTCGCCGTACGGGCAGGTGGCCACGTACCCGGTGGTGCAGACCGTGCAGCGGGACGGCATCTGCGTCGAGGTGCTCGCGCCGGCACCGCAGCTCCCGGCCGAGCTGGCCGTGGCCGCGCAGCGGCTGGCCATCCGGATCGCCACCGAGCTGGATGTCGTGGGCCTGCTCGCGGTCGAGCTGTTCGAGACGACCGAGGGCACCCTGCTGGTGAACGAGCTCGCAATGCGGCCGCACAACTCCGGGCACTGGACCATCGAGGGCGCCCGTACGTCGCAGTTCGAACAGCACCTGCGCGCCGTACTCGACTATCCCCTCGGCGCGACCGAGCTGACCGCTGCGGCGGTGGCGATGGCCAACGTGCTGGGTGGACCCGGCGGCGGCCGGCCGATCGATGAGCGCCTGCACCACCTGTTCGCGGCGGATCCGGGCGCGAAGGTGCACCTGTACGGCAAGCAGGTCCGGCCCGGCCGGAAGATCGGGCACGTCACGGTGCTCGGCACGGACATCGACGAGGTTCGGGTACGCGCCAGCCGCGCCGCCCGGTGGCTGCGGGAGGGCACATGAGCGGTACGGCGCTGGTTGGCGTGATCATGGGTAGCGATTCGGACTGGCCGACCATGCGGGCCGCGACCGAAGCGCTGGACGAGTTCGGGGTCGGGTATGAGGCCCGCGTGGTCTCCGCGCACCGAACTCCACACGGCATGCTGGAGTACGCGGCGCAGGCGGCCGGGCGCGGGTTGCGGATCATCATCGCGGGCGCGGGCGGGGCCGCCCACCTGCCGGGCATGGTGGCCTCGGCGACCACGCTGCCGGTAATCGGCGTACCCGTGCCGCTGGCCCACCTGGACGGGATGGACTCGCTGCTGTCGATCGTGCAGATGCCGGCCGGGGTTCCGGTGGCCACCGTGTCGATCGGTGGCGCGCGCAACGCGGGGCTGCTGGCCGTACGCATCCTCGGCGTAGCCGACGACGCGCTGCGCGACCGGATGGCCGCGTTCCAGCGGGAGCTGGCCGAGCTGGTCGCCGAGAAGGACCGCAACCTGGCGCGCTAACGCGCACGAGGCCCACGCGTTGCGCAAAGAGGCCGGGTCAGCGCATCCGGGTCAGGGCGCCGCGGAGGCGCTGCAGGTCGCGGCGGCGCTTCTCGTACGTGGCACCGAGTACGAGCAGGAGGATGCCGATCGGGATGAAGATCAACCAGTCCCGGAGCTCGAAGAGCTCGTGCAGCGCGGCGATCGTGGTGACCACGCCGCCGACCACCACCGGGGCACGCTGGCGCCAGACCGAGCCGGCGATCAGGATCGCCACCGCGCCCAGCAGCAGTGCGATCCGCCGGGTGGCGTTCGCGTCGGTGAACAGCGTGAGTACCAGGGTCGGCCCGAACGCGGCGACCAGCGCCGGGCCGTACGCCGCCCAGCTGCCCAGATCCCCGTGGTGCCGCAGCTCGATGACACCGACCAGCAGGGCGAGCGCGGCGAACGGCAACGTGTACGCCTCGATCAGCCCGACGTCCGCGATCGTCATCAGCAGCCACCACGCGGCCAGCTCACAGCCGACCGCGGACCACAGCAGGATCCGGCGCTGCCGGGCGGGCCGGGCGGGCCGCAGCGCCGCGATGCCCAGCACCGCGCCCCACGCGGCGAGCAGCGCGCTCACATGCCGCAGCGAGCCACCAGCGAGAACCAGGGAGAGCAGGGCTCCGGCGTACCCGCTCCACTCCAGCGCCGGCGCCTCGCCGCGGGCGTCGGCGTGCCGCAGCCGGGGCAGCGTCGCGGCGGTGACCAGCACCAGCGAGGCGACCCCGAGCACCCCGAACGCGGACCAGTGGCTGGGCAGGCCGAGCGCCAGCCCGGCGACGTAGACCAGCAGGTGCGCCGAGCCGGACGCGAACGTCCAGCCCAGGATCCGGGCGATCCGGGTACGGCCGCCCAGCGCCGCGGTCAAACCGACGCCGACCGCGCCGGCGAGGGTACCCAGGGTCAGCGATCGGGTGGCCAGGCTGCCGGCCAGCCCCGCGCCGCCGGCGGCGAGCCCGATCACCAGCACCAGCCCGCGGGTGAACCGCAGCGGCCGGGCGGCGTCGGTGTCCGGCGGCGGCGGGCTCAGTGCCACGCCGAGCATCGCGATGGTGAAGACGGTCAGCGCGGCTACGGTACCGGCCGGCCAGCCCGCGCCGAGTCCGGCCG
>DASRRF010000628.1:0-1557 GCA_035695905.1 Micromonosporaceae bacterium
GCGGCCGATGCCGTACTGGGGGCGGGCCGGCGACCTGCTGCAGACGCTCGCGATGCTCGCCGCCCTGCCGGTGCTGCTGGCCATCCTCGGCGTCTACCAGTACGCCCGCGGGTTCGGGGGGTGACGCGGTGACCACCCGACGCGACCAGGCGCAGGCCCAGACGTACGTGCTGGGCCGGCTGAACTCTGCCCTGGTGATCGGCGACCCCGAGGCGCAGGAGGGCCCGCACCGCCGGATCCTCGTCGGCGTGATCGCCGGCCTGCTGGTGTCCGCGCTGGTCGTCGCCGGATTCCTGGTGTACGGCCTGCTGTGGCCCGGTGGCGCGACCACCTGGCGCGCCCCCAAGACGTTGGTCGTGGAGAAGGAGACCGGCAGCCGGTACATCCTCGCCAACGGTTTCCTGCACCCGGTGCACAACTACGCCTCGGCGGTGCTGCTGCTCGGCGCCGACCTGAAGGTGGTTTCGGTGTCGTCGGAGTCGCTGCGTTCCACCCCGCGCGGCACGCCGGTCGGCATCGTCGGGGCGCCGGACTCCCTGCCCGACCCGGACGCGCTCGCGCAGACGGTCTGGTCCGTCTGCGCGATGTCCGACCGCGGTGAGGACGGGGAGCCGGTGCCCGCCACCACCCTGGCCGTAGGCCGCTCGGTGTTCGGCAGTGCCCTCACCGACGAACACGGCCTGCTCGCCCGTACCTCCGACCGGACCTTCCTGGTGTGGCACGGCCACCGGTACGAGCTCACCGCCGACTGGGTGCCCGAGGCGCTCGGGTTCGACGCGCCGCCGCTGCAGGTCGAGCCGGGCTGGCTGAACCAGCTCCCCGCCGGACCCGACATCGGCCCGCTGTCCGTACCGGGCCGCGGCGGCAAGGGCCCGACGGTCGACGGCGCCGCCACCCGGATCGGGCAGGTGTTCCTCACCCGGGTGATCGGCTCCGGCAAGCGCTACTACGTGCTGTTCTCCGACGGGCTGAGCCGGCTCTCCGCGACCGCCGCGGCGCTGGTGCTCGCCGATCCGCGTACCGCCGACGCGTACGGCTCGGAGCGGGTGGCGCCGACCGAACTGACGCCGGCCGCGCTCACCGGGTTACCGAAGTCGAAGCGGTCCACGCTCTCGGCCGGCGCGCCGGAGACCCCGCCCCGACCCGCCATCCGGCCCGCCGACACCACCTGGTGCGTGCGTACGGCCGTCCCCGACGGGTACATCGACGTCGCCGCCGAACCGGCCGCGTCCGACGCCAACCTGCGGCTGACCCGCGACGGTCCCGGCGTGACCCGTACCGCCAGGACCGCCGAGGCGGTGGGCGTGGTCGGCGGCGCCGGGGGAGCGGTCCGGGCCGGCCGACCGGGCGGAGTCGGCGGATCGCAGCTCTACCTGGTCACCGACTCGGGGATGAGCTACCCGTTCGCCGATCCGGCGGTCGCCAAGGCGATGGGGTACGAGCCGACCGACGCGTTCCCCATTCCACCCGCGTTGCTGGCCCTGCTGCCGACGGGCCCGACGCTCGATCCGAACGCGGCACGGGGGTGAGCCACAGGACGACCACGCAGAGCGGACC
>DASRRF010000629.1:0-11509 GCA_035695905.1 Micromonosporaceae bacterium
ACCGAGATGTACACCAGGTGCTGGGCGCCCGCCCGGGACGCCGCCCGTACCAGATTGCGGGCCTTGTCCCCATCGCCCTTGGGGCTGCCGCCGCAGTGCACGATCGTTTCGACCCCGTCCACCGCGGCGTCCAGCCCCTCACCGGTACCCAGGTCGCCGACCACGAACTCGACGTCGTCGCCGGACTCATGGCGGTGCCTGCTGAGTACCCGTACCCGATACCCGGCCGCCCGCAGGCGTGGCACGACCAGGCGCCCCAGTGTCCCGGTGCCGCCGGTAACCAGATGTGAAGTCACGGTCATGTTGATATATGACACCGCGCGGCGGAGGATTGTGACCGGATAGATGAGCGCTAATGGCTCCCGGGGCGCGGGCCCTCAAACGGCGTAGCGGCAGGCACCGGCGGTAGGCGAGGATGTCCGCCGTGTGGACCTTGGCGCTGGTGGTGCTCGCGACGTTCGCCGCCGCGGCGCTGTCCGCGGTGGCCGGGTTCGGCGGGGGGACGTTGCTGCTGCCGGTGTTCGTGGCGGTTTTCGGTACCCGTGACGCGGTGGCCATCCTGACCGTCGCCCAGCTGGCCAGCAACGCGGGCCGGGTCTGGTTCAACCGCGGCGAGGTCGACTCGCGGCTGGTCAGGGTGTTCGCGATCGGCGCGGTACCCGCGGCCGTCGCCGGTTCGGTGCTGTTCGCGACCGCGCCGATGCCCGTACTGACCCGGGTGCTCGGTGCGTTTCTGCTGGGCCTGGTCGGGTGGCGTCGGCTGCGGCCGACCGCGGCGCGGCTGGATGACCGGGCATTCGCGGCGATCGGGGCGGCCTCCGGGTTCGGGTCCGCGCTGGTGGGCTCCGTCGGGCCGATGGTGGCGCCATTCTTCCTCGCGCGTGGTCTGGTCCGCGGCGTCTACATCGGCACCGAGGCGGCGTCCGCGGTGGTCATGCACCTGACCAAGCTGATCGTGTTCGGCGCCGCCGCGGTCGTTACGGCGTACACCGGGATGGTCGGTCTTGGGCTCGCCCCGGCCGCGGCGGCCGGTGCCTGGGCCGGCAAGCAGATTGTCGACCGCTTGCCGGTGCGCATCTTCGTCGTACTCGTTGAGGCCGGCCTGGTCGCCTCTGGGCTGCTCCTGCTGGTCCGCGGCCGCTGAATGCGTTGTTCCGAGCCCAGCGCTAGGAGGATGCCCAGCGCTAGGAGGATGATGCCCGGCATGACGGGCCGGGCGTTGGTGTTGGGTGGCGGCGGGGTGACCGGGGTGGCCTGGGAGCTGGGTCTGCTCACCGGTCTCGCGGACGCGGGGGTCTCGCTCACCGATGCGGATCTGGTGATCGGTACGTCGGCCGGGTCGGTGGTCGGCGCGCAGGTGGCGGCCGGACTGGACCTGGCGGAGCGGTACGCCAGGCAGCTCATCGACCCGACCGGCGAGATCGCCGCGCGGTTGACCAGAGCCACGATGCTCCGGCTCGGGTGGGCGGCGGTGCGTACCCGCGACGGGCAGGCGTTCCGCGCCCGGGTCGGCCGGATGGCGCTAGCCGCCAGGACGATCCCGGAGGCCGAGCGCCGGGACGTCATCGAGACCCGGTTGCCGGTCAAGGAGTGGCCCGAGCGGCGGTTGTTGCTGACCGCGGTCGACGCCCAGACCGGTGAGCTAGTCGTCTTCGACCGGGACGGGGAAGTCACGCTGGTCGATGCGGTCGCGGCCAGCTGCGCGGTGCCCGGGGTCTGGCCGCCGGTATCCATCGATGGTCGCCGTTTCATTGACGGCGGCATCCGGTCGACCACGAACGCCGATCTCGCCGCCGGCTGCGAGCGAGTGGTGATCATCGCGCCGATACCGGCCGGCTTCGGGCCGATCGCGGGTGCCGAGGCAGAGGCGGCCGAGCTGCGGCGTACCGCGCGCGTGGTGGTGATCGCGCCGGATCCGGCCGCGAAGCACGCGATCGGGCGGAACGTGCTCGATCCGGCCCGCCGCCCCGGGGCCGCCCGGGCCGGCCGGGCGCAGGCGGCGGCAGTCGCCGACGCGGTACGTAACGTGTGGTTGTCGTAGTGCCCCGGTAGGGTGCTTCCGTGCTGATCGGATTCGCGCCGCCGGTCTCCGGGTCCTGGGCAACCCGGGAGAACGTCGTGCAGGTGGCGCGCCGCGCGGAGCAGCTCGGGTACCACAGCCTGTGGACGTTCCAGCGGTTACTGTCCCCTGTGGACAGTGCGTGGGGCGAGATGTACCGCAGCGTCCACGACCCCAACGCGGTGCTGGCCTTCCTGGCCGCCATCACGTCGCGGATCCGCCTCGGGGTGGCTGTGATCAATGTGCCGTTCGTGACGCCCGTGTTGCTGGCCAAGCAGTTCGCCACGATCGACTTCCTCTCCGGCGGCCGGCTCGATGCCGGTCTCGGGTTGGGCTGGGCCGAGGAGGAGTTCACCGCGTCCGGCGCCAGCAAGGCTCGCCGCGGCCGCCGGGCCGACGAGTTCATCGGGCTGCTCCGGACACTGTGGACAGACGAGGTCGCCGAGCACACCGGCGAGTTCTACCGGGTACCGCCGATGCGGATGGAGCCCAAGCCGGTGCAGCGGCCGTACCCGCCGATTCTGCTCGGTGGTTTTGCCGACGCGGCACTGCGCCGGGCCGGGCGGCTGGCCGACGGCTGGATCTCCGGCAGCCAGGCCGATCTGGTCCGGATCGGCGGGTCGATCGCCGCGGTCAAGGCGGCCGCCGTCGAGGCCGGGCGCGATCCGGCCGGGTTGCGGTTCGTCTGCCGGGGTTCGATGCGGGTACGCCCGGCCGGCGCCGAGCAGCGCCGGCCGCTGATCGGTAGCTTGGACGAGATCCGTGCGGACCTGCCGGCGCTGGCCGAGAAGGGTTTCACCGAGCTGTTCATCGACCTGAACTTCGACCCGGAAATCGGTTCGCCGGACGCCGATCCGGCCGTGTCGATGCGCCGGGCCAACGAGGTTCTCGACGCGTTCGCGCCCGCAGGGGCCGGAGGGGCCGGATGACCCGGTTCGTGGTGATCGGCGGCGGCATCATCGGGCTGGCCACCGCGTACCGGCTGGTGCGGGAGCGGCCCGACGCGCAGGTGACCGTGGTGGAGAAGGAGGACCGGGTCGCCGCGCACCAGACCGGGCACAACTCCGGCGTCCTGCACGCCGGTGTGTACTACAAACCCGGCAGCCTCAAGGCCGGCCTGTGCAAGGCCGGCCGGCAGTCCATGGTGGACTTCTGCACGGAGTACGGTATCCCGTTCGAGGTGTGCGGCAAGCTGATCGTCGCCACCGACGAGGCGGAGCTGCCGAGGCTGCACGCGCTGCACGAGCGCGCGGTGGCCAACGACCTGCCGGCCACGCTGGTCACGCCGGAGCAGGCCCGGGAGTTCGAGCCGCACGTGGCCGCCGCCGGGGCGCTGCACGTCGCCTCCACCGGCATCACCGACTTCGGGGCGGTCGCGGGCAAGCTGGCCGAGCTGTTCGTCCACAAGGGAGGGACGATCCGGCTGGGCACCCGGGTCACCGCGATCCGGCCCGCCGGCCGGGAGACCGTGGTGCGTACGACCACCGGTGGCATCGCCACCGACGTGCTCATCAACTGTGCGGGGCTGCACGCCGACCGGGTTTGCCAGCTGGCCGGGATCCGGCCACCGGCCCGGATCATCCCGTTCCGCGGGGAGTACTTCGAGCTGCGCCCGGCGGCCCGGGGGTTGGTCAACGCGCTGATCTATCCGGTGCCGGACCCGCAGTTCCCGTTCCTCGGCGTACACCTGACCCGGATGGTGGACGGCAGCGTGCACGCCGGGCCGAACGCGGTCCTCGCGCTGGCCCGGGAGGGCTATCGCTGGTCCCGGATCCGACCGCGCGATCTGGCCGGCGCGCTGGCCTACCCCGGGTTGTGGCGGCTGGCGGGCCGGCATCTGAGGTACGGCCTGACCGAGGTCCGGCGGTCGCTGTCGGTACGGCGGTTCGCCGAGAGTCTGGCCCGGCTGGTCCCGGAGATCACCGCGGCGGACCTGGTACCGGCCGGCTCCGGGGTACGGGCGCAGGCGATCAGTCTCACCGGGGAACTCGTCGACGACTTCCTTATCGTGGCTCGGGAGCGGCAGGTGCATGTGCTGAACGCGCCGTCCCCGGCCGCCACCAGCTCGTTGGAGATAGCGAAGTACATCGTGGCGCAACTGCCCGGGTAGACGGATCAGGGGAGGCTGGCGTGCGAAGGAGAGGGCTCTGCGGCGGCTTCGCCGTACTCCTGCTGCTGGTTGCCGGATGTGGGACGGCGCCGGAGCCGGCCGCGGCGCCTGGAGTGTCCGCCTCGGCCGCGCCGACCGGTTCGGCGGGACCGTCCGGGCCGGGTCCGCGGCCGACCCGCTGGCCCGCGGCGGCCGCCGGGGGAGCGTGCCAGCTGCTGGACTACGGCGTGGTCGAGGAGGTCATCGGGCTGGTCTTCGACGTCGCGGCCGGCGGGCAGCAGGAGGCCACGTACACCTGCGTGCTGCAGCGGATCGGGTCCAGCGTGCCGGACCTGACGCTCACCGTGACGCCGAGCAACGCGAGTCCGGCGATCTTCCGGACCGTGGTGATGCCGAAGGGCGCGGCCGCGCTGACCGGGCTGGGCAAGGTCGGCTACCGCGCCGCGTTGCCGGCGGTGGTCAAGGCGGGTCGCGGCCCGGGCATCGAAATCGGCTGGCTCTCCGGCAACAACCGGATCATCGTGTTGCGCCTGACGCTCGCCGCCGAGGCCCAGCCCCCGGCCGCCGACGCCGCGGCCCCAAAGCTGCTAGACCTAGCCAAGCGAGTCGACCAAACCAGCGTGTGACACTCAACGGGCGGCCACGAACACCCGCGAGGCCACCTCGCGGGGCAGCCGGACCTGCTCGCCGGACCGGTCGATCATGACGCCATCGCGTTCCTGGGCAACGGTGACCATCGCACCCGGGTCGACCCCGGCGGCGTGCAGCTGGCGCAGGACGTCCACGTCGGTCTGCACGCTCTCGCAGATCCTGCGTACCACGACCGCGCCGGACAGGCCGGGGAAGGCCAGGTTGCGCTCCGGCTCGCCGGCACCGGACGGGGCCGGGGCGGACGCGTCCAGCTCGTCGAGGCCCGGGATCGGGTTCCCGTACGGTGAGCGGGTCGGCCGGCCCAGCAACTCGTAGACCTTGCGCTCCACCGCGTCGCTCATGACATGTTCCCAGCGGCAGGCCTCGTCGTGCGCGTCCTCGTACGCCAGGCCGATGACGTTGACCAGCAACAGCTCGGCCAGCCGGTGCTTGCGCATCACGCCGACCGCCCGCTGCCGGCCCAGGTCGGTCAGGTGCAGATGACGATCGCCTTCGATGGTCAGTAGCCCGTCGCGCTCCATCCGGGACACGGTCTGGCTGACGGTCGGGCCGCTCTGGTGGAGGCGTTCGGCGATCCGGGCGCGCAGCGGTGTCACGCCCTCCTCCTCCAGCTCGAGGACGGTGCGCAGGTACATCTCGGTGGTGTCGACTAGGTCGTTCAAAGTGCGAGTCCTCCCGGACGACGATGCTACCCTGCGGCCCCGACAGACCCCGCTAACCAGATGCCGGATGGTGTTGACTGGACAGGTGACCCGGAGCCCCCTCGTCGATGCCGCCACACTGGCCACGTCCGTCTCCGGCGAAGATCCACCGACGATCCTGGACGTGCGGTGGCACCTGGCCGGCCCGCCGGGCCGGGACGAGTACGCGGCGGGTCACCTTCCCGGCGCGGTCTTCCTCAACCTGGAAGCCGACGTCTGCGGCGCACCGGGCGCTGGCGGCCGGCACCCGTTGCCCGATCCCGCGGTGCTGCAGTCCGCGCTGCGCGCCGCCGGTGTGCGTACCGGGCATCCCGTGGTGGTCTACGACGCCGGCGACGGCCTGCCGGCGGCCCGGACCTGGTGGACGCTGCGTTGGGCCGGGCACGACGCGGTACAGGTGCTCGACGGCGGTTATCCGGCCTGGCTGGCGGCCGGGCAGCCGGCGCACACCGAGGTACCGGCACCGCCGCCGGGGGACATTACGGTACGGCCGGGAGCCATGCCGGTGCTCGACGCCGACCACGCCGCGGCGCTCGCCACGCGGGGCGTACTCATCGATGTCCGGGCCGCGCCGCGGTACCGCGGGGAGACCGAGCCGATCGACCCGGTCGCCGGGCACGTGCCGGGCGCGGTCAACCTGCCGGCCACCGAGTCACTGGACCCCGCCGGCCTGCTGCGGGCCGCCGGTGAGCTGCGGTCCCGGTTCGCCGCGGCCGGCGTCGTGGCCGCGAAGCCGGTCGGCGCGTACTGCGGTTCCGGGGTGACCGCCGCGCTCACCGTGCTCGCGCTGCACGTGGCCGGGCGGTCGGACGCCGGGCTGTACGTCGGTTCGTGGAGCCACTGGATCACCGATCCGGACCGGCCGGTGGCCACCGGGGCCGGCGGATGACCAACACGTTGGTCGTCTGGGACGACGCGTTGCTCTCCTACGACCTCGGCGACCACCCGCTCAACCCGGTCCGGGTCGAGCTCACCATGGCGCTGGCCGCCGAGCTGGGTGTGCTGTCCCGCCCCGGGGTACGGGTGGTGGCACCGCGGCCGATCGACGACGCCGAGCTGCTGCGGGTGCACTCGTCCAGCTACCTCGCCGCGGTCAAGGCCGCGCCCGATGACCCGTTCTTTCGGGGGTACGGCCTGAACACGCCGGACAACCCGGTGTTCGGCCGGATGCACGAGGCGAGCGCGCTGGTCGTCGCGGCGACGCTGACCGCGGCCGAGGCGGTGTGGCGCGGCGACGCGCTGCGCGCGGTGAGCATCGCCGGCGGGCTGCACCACGCGATGCCCGAGCACGCGTCGGGGTTCTGCGTCTACAACGACCCGGCTATCGCGATCGCCCGGCTGTTGGAGCTCGGCGCGCGGCGGGTCGCGTACGTGGACGTGGACGTACACCACGGCGACGGCGTACAGGAGGTCTTCTACGCCGATCCCCGGGTACTGACGGTCAGCCTGCACGAGACACCGCTCGCGCTGTTCCCCGGCACCGGGTTCCCCACCGAGACCGGCGCGCCCGGCGCGCAGGGGTACGCGGTCAACGTGGCGCTGCCGCCCGGCTGCGCTGATGCCGGCTGGCTGCGCGCCTTCCACGCGGTGGTACCCGGCGTGCTGCGGGCCTTCCGCCCGGACATCCTGGTCAGCCAGTGCGGCGCGGACACCCACCGGTTGGATCCGCTGGCCGACCTGCGGCTCTCCGTCGACGGGCAGCGAGCCAGCCATCTCGCGCTGCGGGCGCTCGCCGACGAGCTGTGCCAGGGCCGCTGGGTGGCCACCGGCGGCGGCGGGTACGCGCTCGTGGAATGCGTACCCCGGGCCTGGACTCACCTGCTCGCCACCGCGTCCGGCGCCGAACTGGATCCCGCCACGGCGACCCCGCCGGGCTGGCGTACCCTCGCCGCGAAACGTTGCCCGGGGCGCGACGTGCCGCTGCGGATGACCGACGACGCGGACGCAGGGTACGCGCCGTGGCAGCCGAGTGCCGAGCCGGACGCGGTGGACCGGGCGATCCGCGCCACCCGTACCGCGGTCTATCCGTTGCACGGGCTGGATCCGGACGATCCACGCGACTGACCACGGCATTATCCCTGGTCGATGAATCCCGGGTACCGGCCGTCAAGACAGAATTCATCGACCGGGGTTCACACAGTCGGACGATGCTGATCAGTTCGAATACGCCAATACCTTGATCCCGGTACGACGGACGGCAATGGCGCCGGGTAACGCCCGGGGGGTGCGTGGGCGCCACTGCCGCACGATGTGGACATGTGCCACTCAGTCGCAGGGGGTTCCCGTGCCGAAGATCCCGAGGATCGCGTACGGCGCTGCGCTCATCGCAGCCGGTGCTCTGGTCCCGTCGGCGCTGCCGGCGCCACACCCAGCACCGGCCGGCTCGGTCGGCATGAAGCACGAGGCGTTCCGGCAGGAGTCGGTGACGATCCCGCGCGGCGGGTCTGTCACGTTTGTCAATGACTCAGGTTTCGTGCACGTCATCGGGCCGGGTTACGACGGTCGGTTGAAGTCCGCGCAGGGTGTACCGAACCTTGGCGACCTCGGCGCATTCATGTCGGAAACCGACGATGTGTTCGTCAGCGGCCCGTGGAACACCCCGGGCGAGTACCGAATTACCTGCTCGCTGCACCCGGAGATGAACCTGACGGTCATCGTCACCGGGTAGCGCATCGAGGCCCCGGCGGTCCGCCGGCTTTGGCTCCGTCGAGGAGGAGAGGAGGTGCGCAAAATGTCGTCTCTCGTTGCCAGCATCAAGCACGTGCGGTACGCGATGGGTTCGCTGACCGCGGTGCTGTTCGCCGCGTGCGCGGGCGGGTCCTGAGCACCCGGGCGTCCGAGTGCCCAGGTGGCCGCCGCGGCTCGCACACGGCACGCGGCGGGACGGTCACTCGGACGCCCTCCTGAGCAGGCGCTGCGGAAGGGATGGAGCACGTGTTCGAGACCGGCGTACGGCAGATCCGGCTCGCCTTGGGAATGGTGTGGGGCCGCCCGGTGAAGTACCGGGTGCTGACCCGGCTGATCGACGACGCGCTGGCCACGCTCGCCGAGTTCGGCCGGCCCGGCGACGACGTCGCCCAGCTCATCGAGGGCCCGTTCGCCGACCCGGAGGTGCGGCGCGACTTCACCCAGCGCGCGCTGCGTCGTACCGCCAGCCGGCTGGCCCAGCGGTCGCCGTTCTACGCCGAGCGGCTCGCCGCGGCCGGCGTACCAGTGCAGCGGTTGACCCTGGAGACGGTGCGTGAGATACCGCTGACCAGCAAGGCCGAGCTGGTTGGGCGGGCACGCGACTTCATCTGTGCGGGTTCCGTACCGATCATGTCCACCCGCACCACCGGCTCGACCGGCCGCCCCGCACAGGTGTGGATGTCCCGGTACGAGGCGGAGATATGGCCCGCCTTCGCGACCCTGGCCGGCCTGTTGCGCGACGAGATCCGGCCGAGCGACAGCATGCAGGTCTGCATCAGCTCCCGCGCCACGGCCGCGGTCCAGCAGAACATCTCGGTGTGCCGGTTGGCCGGTGCGCACATCCGGGTGACCGGCGTGGTGCCGGTGGACGAGGCGCTGGACGAGCTGACCGGCGAAGCCGGCGAGGACCGGGCAACGCCGACGCTGCTGGCCACCTACCCGTCGTACCTGGCCCAGCTGGTGACCGCGGCGCATCGCCGGGGTCTCGGGCCGGCGGACTTCCGGCTGCGCCGGGTGGACGTCGGCGGCGAGGTGCTCTCCACCGCACTGGCCGGCGCGGCCCAGCAGGTGCTCGGTGTGCCGGTCGTCAACGACACGTTCGCGATGACCGAGGTGCTGCCGGTCAGCGGCCGTACCTGCGACCAGGGCCACCTGCACCACGACCTGAACACCGGGATGGTCGAGGTGCTGGCGCTCGACGCGCCGGCCGGACAGATCCCGCGCCCGGCGCAGCCGGGTGAGCTCGGCACCGTGGTGATCACGCCGTACTTCCCGTACCGCGAGTGCATGCCGGTCTTCCGGTACGACACCCGCGACGTGGTACGGGTGCTGCCCGACGAGCCGCTGGACTGCGAGCTCGCCGGAACCCCGGCCAGCTCGGCGATCCTGGCCAAGGCGAGCGGCCTGCTGCGCGCCACGCCGGGCGCCGCGCCGGTCACCACCCGGGACATCGTCGAGGCGCTGGAGTCGCTGCCCACCCGGCCGTGGCCGGCCCGGTACCAGGCGCGGGTCGAGGAGGGGCGGATCGTGCTCACCGTCCCGGAGTCCACAGTAGACGGTCTGGGTCTGGTGGCGGCCGCCGGCCACCTCGCCGACCGCGGCCTGGACGCGCAGCTGCGGGCCGTACCCGTCGACGACGAGCGGTCGCTGATGCGGGTCCGCGCCGATCTCGTCGAGACCACGTTCGCCAAGCCACGCGCGCTCGTCCAGGTAGGGAGCTGACATGCTCGATCTGCTCGTACCGCAAACGCTGTTCCAGTGGGCCGTCGTGCTGACCGGCGCGCTGGCCACCTGCGCCGCATCGTTGTTCTACGTACGGCGGATCCGGCTGGACCGCCCGGCGATCGGGGTCTTCAACGGACGCGACATCGGGGTGCTGTTCGTCTTCATCACCACGCTGCCGGTGCTCTATCTCGCGCTGCCGCACTGGGCGCTGACCACGTTCCTGATCCTCACGTTCACCGCGTCGCTGTCCATCGGGTACCGCCCGGTCCTGCCGCCCGCCGTACTGTGGCTCGGCATCGGCGTACTGCTCGGGGTCAACGTGTGGATCGCCCGTACCATGCTCGGTTCGGTACTGGGCTGGCAGCTCTACTGGGCGGAGACCAGCGTGGTGGTGCTGCTCGGCGCGACCGCGGTGGCGAACCTCTATGCCCAGGGCGGCATGCGGCTGCGCCACGTGGCCTGGTTCGCGCTGTTCCTGGCGGTGTACGACGTCATCTTCAGCGTGGTCATCCCGCTGACCCCCAAACTCGCCGACGCGTTCATCGGGTACCCGCTGGATCCCTCGATCGGCATGCGGGTCGGCATCTTCAACGCCAACATCGGCATCGGCGACCTGCTCGTCTACGGGCTGTTCACGGTCACCGCGCTGAAGGCGTACGGCCGGCGGGCCGGGCGGATCGCGATCGGGGTGGTCGCCGTGTTCGGGGCGACCGCGCCGTCGCTGGCGCCGCTGATCCTGGACGCGGTGACCCGCGGCAACGCCAACGCGGTGGTACCCGCGCAGGCGTTCTTCGGCCCGCCGGCGTTTCTGACCTACGTACTCCTGCGCCGTCGTTACGGCCGGGAGCGGACGATGGGTGAGTTCCTCACCGAGCTGGACGCGTCCCGGTCCGGGGACCGGGCCCGGGACATCGCACCGGTCTCACCGGCGGTGGCCGGCGCGGTGCGCGACGAGGCGCTCACCCACTAGCAGGTGTACGCCTCCAGGCGTTGAGCCCGGGACGGATGGCGCAGCTTGAGCAGGGTCACCTTCTCGATCTGCCGGATCCGTTCCCGGGACAGCCCGAACTCGCGACCGACCTCGTCAAGGGTGCGCTGGCGGCCGTCGTCCAGCCCGAAGCGCAGCCGGATCACCGCCTGCTCCCGCTGGGACAGCGTGGCCAGCACGATCTCCACCTCGCTGCGCAGCTGACCCTGCGAGACCGTGTCCGCCGGTTCGTCGCGGGCGTCCACGCCGGCCACGAAGTCACCCAGCGCGCTCTCCCCGTCCTCGCCGACCGCCTGGTCGAGGCTGACCGGCTCGCGGTCGTACGAGATGAGCTCGAGGATCTGGTACTCCTGGATGCCCAGCGCGACCGCGACCTCGGCGATCGAGGGCTCCCGGCCCAGCGTGGCGGCCAGGTCGCGGCGCGCCCGGACCATCCGGTTCACCTGCTCGACCATGTGTACCGGGATGCGGATGGTGCGGGCTTGGTCGGCCATGGCGCGGGTGATGGCTTGGCGGATCCACCAGGTGGCGTAGGTGGAGAATTTGTAGCCTTTGGTGTAGTCGAACTTTTCTACGGCGCGGATGAG
>DASRRF010000630.1:0-9585 GCA_035695905.1 Micromonosporaceae bacterium
TTCCATCTGGGCAAGTTCTACGGGGTCAAGGGCCCGGGGCTGATCCTGGTCCTGCCCGGCATCCAGCAGATGGTCCGGGTGTCCTTGCGCACCGTGGTGCTGGACGTGCCGCCGCAGGACGTGATCACCAAGGACAACGTCACCGTACGGGTGAACGCGGTGAACTACTTCAACGTGGTGGACCCGGTGAAGTCGGTGGTGGCGATCGAGGACCACATCCTCGGCACCTCGCAGATCGCGCAGACCACGCTGCGCAGCATCCTGGGCCAGGTCGACCTGGACGAGCTGCTGGTGAAGCGGGACGAGATCAACCAGCGGTTGCAGCGCATCATCGACAGTCAGACCGACCCGTGGGGCGTGAAGGTGACAGTGGTCGAGATCAAGCACGTGGAGCTGCCGGACACGATGCGCCGGGCGATCGCGCGGCAGGCGGAGGCCGAGCGGGAACGCCGCGCCAAGGTCATCCACGCCACCGGCGAGTACCAGGCAGCGGAGAACCTCAGCCGCGCCGCCGCGGTGCTGGAGGCACATCCTGCGGCGATACAGCTGCGGATCCTGGGGACCATGGCGGAGATCTCCACAGAGCGCACCTCCACACTGATCTTCCCGTTGCCGATGGAGCTGCTCCGGCTGCTCGACTCCGCGCGCGGCAACCTGCAACCCGTAACCACGGAGCCCCTGAACCCCGAGCCCGCAAACCCCGAACCCCGGCCAGAGCAGTAGCTCCTACCTCCGGAGCCCCCAAGCGATTGACCAATTGCTAAGGTACGCAATTGATGGACATCGCAGTCGTGGCGAACGCTTGGTGGTGAGCGATTGAGTAGGCCGCTGTATCAGGCGAAGGCTGAGTTCTTCAAGACGCTCGGTCACCCGGCGCGGATCCGGGTGCTGGAGCTGCTGTCGGTCCGGGAGCATGCGGTGTCGGAGCTGCTGCCCGAGATCGGGATCGAGCCGGCGCACCTGTCCCAGCAGTTGGCGGTGTTGCGCCGGGCGGGGCTGGTGTCCACGCGCAAGGAAGGTTCGACGGTCTTCTATTCGCTGACCAGTCCGCGGGTGGCGGAGTTGCTGACAGTGGCGCGGCGGATTCTCACTGAGGTGCTCGCTGGTCAGATCGGGTTGTTGGCGGACCTGCGGGCTTCGGATTCGCCGGGCGGCGTGTGATGTCCGGATTACTGCGCAAGATCCGTACCACCGGACTGGCTGCCGAGCCGGCTGGTCCGGCGCCGGAGTCGGTCTCCTGCCCCGAGGCGGAGGTGCTCGGTGGCTCGGTCCAGTTGCGCCATGTGGACGCCGGTTCGTGCAACGGGTGCGAGATCGAGATCGGATCGGCGTTCGGGCCGGTGTACGACGCGGAGCGGTACGGCGCACGCCTCGTCGCCTCGCCCCGGCACGCCGACGCGCTGCTGGTTACCGGTCCGGTGACACGGAACATGGCCGATCCGCTGCGGCGTACCTATGAGGCGGTCTCGGAACCGCGGATCGTGGTCGCGGTCGGGGACTGCGCCCGCGACTGCGGTGAGTTCGCGGGCGGGTACGGGGTGGCGGGCCCGGTCGGGGATGTGGTGCCCGTCGATGTGGAGGTGCCTGGCTGTCCACCGGCGCCGGAGGCGATCGTGGCGGCGCTGCGAGGCTTGACCGGCCGGTGAACACGATCGGATGGGGCCTGGCGGGCGCGACCGCGCTGGCCGGGTTCGGAGTGCTCGCGGCTGTGGTGGCGCCGGCCCGGTGGCGGGTGGCCGCCGTGGGTGGCCTGACCTCGGCGGTGGGAGTGGTGGGTGCTGTCGCGGGGGTCGCCGCGCTCGGTGGCGCCAGCTTCGACGCGTGGCTGCCGTGGCTGCTGCCGCTGGCCGGGATCCGCCTGTCGGTCGACGCGCTCGGCGGGTGGTTCATGGCGGTCGCCGGAGCCGTCGTCGCCGTGACGGCGGTCTACGGGATCGGCTACGCCTCACACGGCCACGGTGACGCCTCCGACGGCTCCGACGGCTCCGACAGTGCCGGTCACGGACCGGCCGGGCGCGGCGTACAGGTGAGCCTGCCGTTGTTCGCGTGGGGCCTGGTGCTGGTGCCGGCGGCGGCCAGTGTGTCGACGTTCCTGGTGCTGTGGGAGCTGGTCGCGGTGACGTCGCTGCTGCTCGTACTCGCCGAGCACCGGCAGCGGCGGCAGGTGGCCGAGGCCGGACTCTGGTACGCGGTGATGACCCACCTCGGCCTGGTGGCGATCCTGATCGGGTTGGTGAGCTTCGCCGCGGCGACCGGCGGCGAGTCGTTCGCGGCGCTACGACAAGCCGAGCTGTCCCCGGAAACGCAAGGCCTGGTGTTCGTGCTGGTCTTCGTGGGGTTCGGAGCCAAGGCCGGTGTGGTGCCGCTGCACGTCTGGCTGCCCCGCGCCCACCCCGAGGCCCCGTCGTACGTGTCCGCGATGTTGAGCGCCGCCATGGTCAACCTCGGGGTGTACGGCGTACTCCGCGTCGGCGTGGACCTGCTCGGCGGCGGCTCGCGCTGGTGGTGGCTGCTGGTGCTCGCCGCCGGCGCGGTCTCCGCCCTGTACGGCATCCTGCAGGCCGTCGTCGCGACCGACCTGAAGCGGCTGCTGGCGTACTCCACAGTGGAGAATTTGGGTTTGATCTTCGTCGGGGTCGGCGCGGCGGGCGTGTTCCGAGCCTCGGGCGCAGCCGGCCTGGCAGCGCTCGCTCTGGCGGCGGCGCTGCTGCACGTGGTCAACCACGCCGGGTTCAAGGCGCTGCTGTTCGGCGCCGCGGGGTCGGTGCTGCGGGCAACCGGCAGCCGGGACCTGGACGCACTGGGTGGGCTGCGCGCCCGGATGCCGGCCACCACGGCGCTGTTCGCGGTCGGGGCGCTCGGCGCGGCCGCGCTGCCGCCCGGCAACGGCTTCGTCTCCGAGTGGCTGCTGCTGCAGTCGCTGGTGCACGCCGTACCGGCGGGGGGTGTGGTGACCGCGGTGGCGATGCCGATGGCGGTGGCGGTGGTGGCGTTGACCGCGGGGGTCGGGGTGGCGACCTTCGTGAAGGCGCTCGGGGTGGGGTTCTTCGCCCGCCCGCGCAGTGACGCGGCGGCCGGCGCGCAGGAGTCGCCGCGCGTGATGCTGGTCGCGATGGGCGTACTCGCCGCCGGCTGCGTCGGCCTGGCGGTGGCCCCGGCGGCGCTCGGTCCCGCTCTGGCCCGGGCGGTGGCGGCCGCCGGCCACGCGCCTGCCAGGCCCCTCACCGGTGGGGTGACGCTGCATCTGGCCGGGATCTCCAGCACGCTGTCGCCGGTGCTGGTCGTCGCCGCGCTGCTGGCCGGTGTGGTGGTCACCGCCGCTGCGGTACGCCTGGTGTCCCGCGGCGTCCGGCGGCGCCGGGCGGCGGCGTTGTGGGACTGCGGCGCCGGCCCGCCCACGGCGCGGATGGAGTACACCGCGACGTCGTTCGCCGAGCCGCTGCAACGGGTCTTCGACGATGTGCTCGCCCCTCAGGTCGATGTGGACGTCACCCCGTACGCCGAGTCGCGGTATCTGGTGGAGCGGGTCCGCTACCACGGCCGGGTGCCGGACCGGATCGAACACCGGCTGTACGGACCGGCGATCGACGCCGCGCGGAGCCTGGGACGGGCCGGGCGGATCCTCGCCAACGGCAGCGTGCACCGCTACCTCGGCTACGGCTTCTTCGGAGTGGTCAGCCTGCTCGTGGTCCTGGCGGTGACCCGGTGAACGCCTGGTTGGCGACGCTGATTCAGGTCGCGGCGGTGGTGGTGAGCGCGCCGCTGCTGGTGGGGCTGATGCGGCAGGTCCGCGCTCGACTGGAAGGTCGCGCCGGGGCCGGGATCGGGCAACCGTGGCGGGACCTGCGGAAGCTGCTGCGCCGCCAGCCGGTCAGCCCCGACGGTACGGGCTGGGCGTTCCGACTCGCCCCGCTGATCCTGGTCGGCACCTCGTTGGTGCTGGCCGCGGTGGTGCCGCTACTGACCACCGCATCCCCGCTGGACCCCGCCGCGGACCTGTTCGCCGTGGTCGGACTACTCGCCCTGGGTACGGTGGCGCTCGCCCTGGCCGCGCTCGACACCGGTACGGCGTTCGGCGGGATGGGCGCCAGCCGGGAGATGACCGTACTCGCGCTGGTGGAGCCGACCATCCTGCTCGCGGTGTTCGCGCTCTCGGCGCGGGTCGGCTCCACCAACCTGGGCGCGATCGTGACCGCGACACTGCACCACCCGATCCGGGTGGTGTCGCCGGCGAGCCTGCTGGCCGCGGTCGCTCTGGTGATCGTCACGATCGCGGAGACCGGCCGGCTGCCGGTGGACAACCCGGCCACCCACCTCGAGCTGACGATGATCCACGAGGCGATGATCCTGGAGTACGCCGGCGCCGACCTCGCCCTCGTCGAGCTCGCCGCGTCGATGCGACTGACCGTGCTGCTCGGGCTGTTGGCCTCGCTGTTCGCGCCGTGGGGCATCGCCGGGGCCGGTCTCGTGGGGCTGCCGCTGGCGCTGCTGGCGTTCGCGGTGAAGCTCGGCGTGCTGGGGGCGGCCCTGGCGACGGCCGAGGTGTTCGTCGCGAAGCTGCGGCTGTTCCGGGTGCCGGAGCTGCTCGCCGGCTCGTTCCTGCTCGCCCTGCTCGCCGTCGCGACCTCCTTCTTCCTGGCATGACGGACGTGACCATGACCGAGACCAGTTATCTGCAGGCGCTCGACCTGGCGGCCGGGGTGTTCCTGCTCGCCGCGGTCGGGATGCTCTGGCGCCGGGAGCTGTCCGCCATGATCCGGCTGCTGGCGGCGCAGGGCGTCGCGCTGGCGGCGATGGTGCTGATCCTCGGGCTGCACCAGACCGACCCCGAGCTGATCGCGGTCGCGCTCGGTCTGGGACTGCTGCGCGCCGGCTTGCTGCCGTGGCTCGCGCGGCGCGCCGTCGGCACCGCCCCCGCGGAACAGCGGGAGACCCGGCCGGTGGTCAACATCGCGACGTCGCTGCTGGCCGCCGCGGTGCTCACGCTGCTGGCGTACGCGGTGACCCGCCCGCTGGTCGAGCTGGCGCCCTCGCCCGCCACCCAGGCGCTGCCGGTCGCCATCACGGTAGTGCTGATCGGGTTCTTCGTACTGGTGACCCGGCGGCGGGCGATCTCCCAAGTGGTCGGGTTGCTGCTGCTGGACAACGGGATCACCGCGGCGGCGTTCCTCGCCACCTCCGGGGTGCCGCTGATCGTCGAGCTGGGCGTCTCGTTCGACCTGCTGCTGGCCGTACTGGTGTTGCAGCTGTTGACCGTACGGCTGCGTACCGCGTTCGGCACCACCGATCTCGACGAGTTGCGGGAGCTGCGCGACTGATGGACACCGTGCTCCTGCTCGCCCCGATCGGGCTGTCCCTGGCCGCCGCCGCGGGCCACGGGCTCGCCGGCTGGCGCCGGGCGACGGCCTGGGCGGGGGTCGGCGCCACCGGGCTGATCCTCGGCGTCGCCCTGGCGCTCGCGATCACTGTCCACCGGGGCGGTCCGGTGCAGAGCCTCGGCGGCCTGCTGCGCGCCGACGCCCTGTCGAGCTGGATGCTGCTGGTCGTCGGCGCGATCGCACTGCTCGCCTGCTGGGCCAGCCCCGGCTACCTCGCGGCCGGCCACGTCCCACTCAACCGCGCCCGCTGGTACGGCATCCTGCTGCACCTGTTCATCGCCGCGATGAGCACCGCCGTGCTGGCCGGCAACCTCGGCCTGCTGTGGGTCGCGATCGAGGCCACCACGATCGTCACCGCGTTCCTGGTCGGCCACCACCGGACCCGTACCGCGCTGGAGGCCGCCTGGAAGTACGTCGTGATCTGCTCCGCCGCGATCGCGGTCGCCTTCCTCGGCACCATGCTGCTCTACTACGCCGCCCGGCACGCCGGCCTGCCCGCCGACACCGCGCTGGACTGGCGTACCGTCGCCGACCACGCCCGGGACCTGGACCCGGCGGTGACCCGGATCGCGGTCGGGCTGGTGGTGATCGGGTTCGGCGCCAAGGCCGGCCTGGTGCCGCTGCACGGATGGCTGCCGGACGCGCACAGCCAGGCGCCGGCGCCGATCTCCGCGTTGATGTCCGGGGTGCTGCTGTCGGTCGCGTTCTACGCCGTACTGCGCTACAAGGCGATCGCCGACGCGGCACTCGGTGCCGGCTATCTGCGCGCGCTGCTGCTGGTGCTCGCGCTGGCCACGCTGGCACTGGCGGCGGTGCTGCTGCTCGGTCAGCGCGACTGCAAGCGCATGCTGGCGTACTCCAGCATGGAACACATCGCACTGATGGCCGTCGGGGCAGCCGCCGGTGGCCGGCTCGCGGTCAGCGCGGTCCTGCTGCACATCGGCGGCCACGGCCTGGCCAAGAGCGTCGCGTTCCTCGGCTCCGGGCATCTGCTGCATGCCGAGGGCTCCACCGAGATCACCGCGGTCCGGGGGCTGGCGACCCGTGCGCCGGTGCTCGCCGGGGTGTTCGGCCTCGCCGTACTGGCGCTGCTCGGGCTGCCGCCGTCGGCCGTGTTCGCCAGTCAGCTCGGGATCGCCCGGGCCGGCTTCGGCTCCGGGGTCGGCTGGGCGGTCGCGGTCGGCTTCGGGCTCGCCCTGGTCGGCTTCGCGGCGGTCGCCGCCCGTACCGGCAAAATGCTCTTGGGCCCGCCCGGTGGGGCGCCTGCGGCCGGGCCGGACCTCGGCGCGGCCTCGGCGGCTCCGCTGGTCACCGGGTTGATCGCCGTCGCCGCACTCGGCGTCGCCGCGTGGCCACTGTCCACTCTGTTGTACGGCGCGGCAAGCATCCTGGGGGCGGCACCGTGAGCGACGGGCGTACCGCCGAGAACGTCAGTGCGGAGCAGTTGCCGCGACGGGCCGACGAACTGCTGGTGGGCGGCTACCGGCTGGCCCTGGTCGCCGCGCACCACGACGCCGGCCGCGAGCTACGCGTCGTCTACCTGTTCCTGGCGCCGCACCCGGCGCCGCGGGTCGAGCTGCGGCTGCCCGTCGACGCCGCCGACCCGGTGGTCCCCAGCCTGGCCGCCCGGTCGTTCGCCGCGGGCAGGTTCGAACGCGAGATGCACGACCTGTACGGGATCATCCCCGTCGATCACCCGCTACCCCGTCGGCTGGTACGCCATCCGCACTGGCCCGCCGGCTGGTACCCGATGCGCCACGACGCGGGCCTGCCCGAGTTCGGGCCCAGCGACGACGCGTTCCCGTTTCTGACCGTCGAGGGCCGCGGGGTGTACGAGATCCCGGTCGGCCCGGTGCACGCCGGCCTGATCGAGCCGGGCCACTTCCGGTTCTCCGTGGTCGGCGAAACCATCCTGAAGCTCAAGGCCCGCCTCTGGTACGTCCACAAGGGAATCGAGAAGCTGTTCGAAGGCCGCGAGCTGGCTGGTGCCCTGCCGCTCGCCGAACGGATCTCGGGTGACACGGCGGTCGGGCACACGCTGGCGTACTGCCGAGCGGTGGAGGACGCGCTGGAGTTGGCGGTGCCGGACGACGTGAAGCGGGGGCGCGCGATCCTGCTGGAGCTGGAGCGGCTCTACAACCACATCGCAGACATCGGCGCGCTCTGCAACGACGTCGGCCACGGGATCCTCCACTCGCATGCCCTGCGGATCCGGGAGGCGCTGCTGCGGCTCAACGCCGACACCACCGGCCACCGGCTGCTCCGCGACGGAATCCTGGTCGGTGGCGTGACGCTGCGCCGGGTGCCCGATCCGGACCGGCTCGCCGCGATCGCCGCCGACATCCGGGAGGTCGTCGACCTGGCGCTGGGCAACACGCTGGTCGCGGAGCGGTTCACCGGCACCGCCGTACTCACCGCCGCCGAGGCCCGGGATCTCGGCGCGCTCGGGTACGTGGCCCGCGCGAGCGGCATCGACGTCGACGCCCGGCGGGACCACCCCACCCTGGACCTGAGCCAGTTCGAGCTCGACCTGGCCGACGTACTGACCGTGCCGATCCAGGAACGGGGGGACGTGATGGCGCGGTTCGCGCAGCGGGTCGCGGAGATCGACGCGTCGTTCGCGTTACTCGACGTGCTGTGCCGTACGGTCACTCCGGGCGCCGTGAACGATCAGGCCGCTGTGCCCCGGGGGGCCGGTCCGGTCTCCGGAGTCGGCATCGTCGAAGGGTGGCGCGGCACCATCGTGCACCGGGTCGAGATCGGCCCCGACCACCGGATCACCCGCAACAAGATCGTCGACCCGTCGTGGTTCAACTGGCCGGCGCTGCCGGTCGCGCTCGCGGACACGATCGTCCCCGACTTCCCACTGGTCAACAAGAGCTTCAACCTCTCGTACGCCGGCAACGACCTGTAGCCCCGCGTACCCTGAGGGGTGTCTCCCAGAGTGTGGGAGGTGTCTGGTATGACGCGCCAGTACCTCGCGGGGGAACTGTCGTGGCTGCTGTGGCAGTTGCAGGCGGTGGCCACGGATCAGGTGATCGCCGGGGACGTCGCCGGGCTACGCCGGGAGGCGGAGACGCTGCCGGTGGACGCGCTGAACTCCGTCGCGGTCCGCGCGATACACCTGACCGACGTCCTGTGCTGGGAGTCGGTGACAAAGGGAGACGTGGCAGCCTTCAGCCGGCAGGCCGCGGCCTCCGCCAACCTGTACGAGTTCGGGGTCTGCGCAGGACTACTCGCGGACTGACACCGCCGGGAGGTTGAGCAATGACCACAGAGCAGGAGCCACAGGTTTCCGAGGCGCAGATCGCCGTTCACTGGCGGGAAGAGGACTACCTCCAGCCTCCGGCGAAGTTCATCGGTCAGGCGAACGCGGCCGATCCGGCCATCATCGAGCGGTTCGCCGAGCGAAGTTTCCCGGATTGCTTCAAGGAGTACGCCGAACTGCTGACGTGGGACTCCTACTGGCACACCACACTGGACGCCAGCGAGCCGCCGTTCTGGAAGTGGTTTGTGGGCGGTCGGCTGAACGCCTGCTACAACTGCGTCGACCGGCACCTGTCGAGTCGCCGCAACCAGGCCGCGTTCATCTGGGTGCCGGAGCCGGAGGCCGAGGAGCAGCAGGCGATCACGTACCAGGAGCTGTACCGGCGGGTCAACGAGTTCGCCGCGCTGTTGCGGGACTTCGGCGGCGTGCAGGTCGGTGACCGGGTGACCTTCCACCTGCCGATGGTGCCCGAGCTGCCGGTGGCCATGTTGGCCTGCGCCCGGTTGGGCGTGATCCACTCGGAGGTTTTCGGAGGATTCAGCGGTGCGGCGTGCGGTGGCCGGGTCGCCGATTCGGGCAGCCACATTCTGGTGACGATGGACGGCTACTACCGCAACGGGCAACTGGTCGATCACAAGATCAAGGCCGACGAGGCGGTGGCGACCGCCCGCGAGCAGGGCCACGAGGTGGACAAGGTGCTGGTCTGGCGGCGCCACCCCGGCCAGTACGCGTCCGCGAGCCCGATGATCGAGGGCCGGGACTTCTTCGTGGACGAGCTGCTACCCGACTACCGGGGCGCGGTGGTCGAGCCGGTCTCGATGCCCGCCGAAGCGCCGTTGTTCCTGATGTACACCAGCGGTACGACCGGCCGGCCCAAAGGCTGCCAGCACTCCACCGGCGGCTACCTGTCGTACGTCGCCGGCACCTCGAAGTACTACC
>DASRRF010000631.1:0-1777 GCA_035695905.1 Micromonosporaceae bacterium
CGGGCCACCCGGGTCGGCGCGGACACCCAACTCGCCGCGATGGGCCGACTGGTCACCGAGGCGCAGTCGGGCAAGGCGCCAGTGCAGCGGTTGGTGGACCGGATCAGCGCGGTCTTCGTACCGGTCGTAATCGGGCTCGCCGCCATCACGTTCGGCTTCTGGCTCGGGGCCGGCGGCGGTACCGCTGCCGCGCTGACCGCCGCGGTGGCCGTACTCATCGTGGCCTGCCCATGCGCACTCGGCCTGGCCACGCCGACCGCGCTGCTCGTCGGCACCGGCCGCGGGGCACAGCTCGGCATCCTCATCAAGGGACCGGAGATCCTGGAGTCCACCCGGCGGATCGACACCATCGTGCTGGACAAGACCGGCACGGTCACCACCGGCCGGATGGCCCTGGCGGGCACGTCACCCGCCGCCGGGGTCACTGTCGAAGAGCTGCTGCGGTACGCCGCAGCCGTCGAGCACGCGTCGGAGCACCCGATCGCCCGGGCGATCGTCGCAGCCGCCGACGGCGTCGCGCCGGTCGCGGACTTCACCGCCCTACCCGGACTCGGCGCACGGGGCACAGTGGACGGTCACACTGTCCTGATAGGACAGCCGGCGCTACTCACCGGGTACGGCATCGACGTGCCGGCGATCGACGCCGATGGCCGTACCGTTGTCGCGGTGGCCTGGGATGGCTCGTACCGTGGCGCTTTGTTCGTCGCGGACACCGTCAAGCCCACCTCGACACGTGCGGTCGCCCAGTTCGGCGAGCTGGGGCTCACGCCGCTGCTGCTCACCGGCGACACCGCCGGCGCCGCGCGGGCGGTCGCCGCCGAGGTCGGCATCGCCGACGTGGTCCCGGAGGTACAGCCGGCCGACAAGGTGGCCGTGGTACGGCGGCTGCAGGCCGAGGGCAGGGTCGTCGCGATGGTCGGCGACGGGGTCAACGACGCCGCCGCGCTCGCCGCCGCCGATCTGGGTATCGCCATGGGCACCGGCACCGATGTGGCGATCGAAGCCGCGGATCTGACCCTGGTACGGGGCGACCTGACCGCTGCCGCCGACGCGATCCGGCTGTCCCGGGCCACCCTGCGTACCATCAAGGGCAACCTGTTCTGGGCCTTCGCCTACAACGTGGCCGCGATTCCGCTCGCCGCGGCCGGCCTGGTCACGCCGGTGCTCGCGGCCGCCGCGATGGCGTTCTCCAGTGTGTTCGTGGTGACCAACAGCCTGCGCCTGTTCCGCTTCACCCCACGCCCGTAGCCCCGGCTCGATCAACGCAATGTCCCCGGCATTTGCGCTTGGTCAGGTGGCGACCGCGAGCGCGAAGGGCAGCACGGCGGGCGCGCCGGCGAGCCGCAACTCGCGGGCGACCAGCGCCATCGTCCACCCCGAGTCCACGTAGTCGTCGATCAGCAGGACCGGACCGGTCAGCGCGCCCAGGCCGGCGGGCACCTCAAACGTGCCGTACAGCGCGCGGACCCGCTGCGCACTGTTCGACCGGCCGGCCGGTGCCGGTCCACTGTCCACACGGGACACTTCGCCGAGAGTCGGCAGCCGGCCGACGGTGCCGATCCGCTCGGCGAGGCTGGCCACCAGCACCGGCCGGCGGCGGGTCGCGATGGTGACCACGCCGACCGGCCGCTCCGGCCACCGGTCATCCCCGTGCGCCCAGGATCTGAGCACCTCGACCACGCCGGCGAAGATGTCGTCCGGCACCGGCGCGTCCGGGCTGGCGTCGCCGAGCAGCGCGCGCAGCCGGGCGCCCCAGCCGAGGTCGGACAGCCGCCCG
>DASRRF010000632.1:0-7340 GCA_035695905.1 Micromonosporaceae bacterium
GTCTCCTCGATGGTGTCGGTGCCCTGGGTGACCACCGCGCCCCGGGCGCCCGCGGCCACCTGGGCGCGGATCTCGCCGGCCGCCGCGAGCACGTCGGCGAAGCTCAGCCCGGCTCCGGGCAGGTTGCGCAGGTCGCGCAGCGCCAGGTCGACTCCGGCACGATCCAGCTCGGGTACGGCGTCAGCCAGGTCACGCGCGGCGAGCGCGGGTACCGCCGCGGTGCCCCCTGGTGCCCCGGTCATCGCGATCGTGCCGCCCAGCGAACACAGCGCGACGGTGGCCCGCCGCTCGGGTACATCTGACACGCCTGCCAGAATGCACCCTCGTGAAGACCTTCGAGGAGCTGTTCGCGGAGCTGCAGGCGAAGGCGGCCGCCCGTACCCCCGGATCGGGCACGGTGGCGGCGCTGGACCGCGGCGTCCACGCGATCGGCAAGAAGGTGGTCGAGGAGGCCGCCGAGGCCTGGATGGCGGCCGAGCACGAGGGCCGCGAGCGCGCCGCCGAGGAGCTGGCCCAGCTGCTGTACCAGGCGCAGGTGCTGATGCTCGCCAGCGGGCTCGAGCTCGCCGACGTCTACCGGTACCTCTGATGCTGCGGATCGCGATTCCCAACAAGGGCACGCTGTCCGGCCCCGCGAGCCAGATGCTCCGCGAGGCCGGCTACCAGCAGCGCACCGACGACCGCGAGCTGGTCTGCCGGGACGCGGAGAACAGCGTGGAGTTCCTCTACCTGCGCCCGCGCGACATCGCCACCTACGTCGGCTCCGGCGACCTCGACCTCGGCATCACCGGGCGGGACCTGCTGATCGACGCCGGCCGGCCGGCGGCCGAGGTGCTCGACCTGGGCTTCGGCGGCGCGACGTTCCGGTACGCCGCCCGGCCGGAGACCGTGGCCGGGGTGGACGAGCTGACCGGCCGCCGGATCGCGACCGCATACCCGGGCGTGGTCGCCGCGCACCTGGGTGGCCTGGGCATCGCGGCCGAGGTGATCCGGCTGGACGGCGCGGTGGAGAACGCGGTACGGCTCGGCGTCGCGGACGTGATCGCGGACGTGGTGTCCACCGGCGCGACGCTGCGCCAGGCCGGGCTGGCCCCGATCGGCGAGCCGATCCTGGAGTCGTCCGCGGTGCTCATCCGCCGCGCGCAGGCGCCGGCCAGCGGTGCCGTGGCCCAGCTGGTACGCCGGCTGCAAGGGGTACTCGTGGCCCGGCGGTTCGTCATGCTCACCTACGACGTCCGGGCCGACCAGCTGGACGAGGCGTGCGCGCTGACCCCGGGCATCGAGGGGCCGACGATCTCCCCGCTGCACCGTGAGGGTTGGGTGGCGGTACAGGCGATGGTGGCCCGGGTGGACGTACACCGGATCATGGACGAGCTCTACGATCTCGGCGCCCGAGCGATCCTGGTCACCGACATCCACGCCTGCCGGCTGTGATGTCTTTCGTGATCAAGGGGTTTGGGACCGCGGCGCGCCCGCGCCGTGTCCCCACCCCTTGATCACGACGGGGTGGCAGACTCGTGCCGTGGTAACCATCCGGCCTCGCAAGATCCGGATAGTGGCCTGGATCGCAGCGGCAATCGTGGTCGTGGTGTTCTCGGCGATCGCGACGGCACTGACCGGCAGTACCGGCGCGGGGACAGCGGTGTTCCAGCGCGGCGACCAGCTCGCGATGATCGGCCTGGGCGTCGCCGCCGCACTGGCCATCCTGATGCTGACCAGGCCGCGGGTGATCGCGGATGAGCACGGCATCAGGATCCGCAACGTGATTGGCGGGTACGACCTGCCGTGGCAGATCGTCCGCGCGGTGCGTTTCGAGCGCGGCCACGCCTGGGCCAGCCTGGAGCTGGCCGACGACGACGTGGTCGCGGTGATGGCGGTGCAGGCCGCCGACAAGGCGTACGCGGTTGAGGCGATCCGCCAGCTGCGCGAGCTGCACGCCGCCGCGATGTGATCAGGCCGTGCCGGAGATCATGGGCCGGAGGGGGTGAGACGGGTCGGGCGCCTGGTATTCTGGGACGGTCGACCACGCCGTCACTCGATGTTAATGAGCTTTCATCAACGCAGTGATGGTGTCGAAGCGGAGCGCCTGCTCCCACCCGCGCTGCCGGCAGTTGCCGAGCGGCCGGGTCCGGTCCGGAGACGCGGCGCGCGAGCGCGCGTACCCAGGCCGGTCGAGCGGGCCCCGGCGCAGGCCGGGGCCTTCTGCATGCGGACGCCCGACACCCCGGGCGGCGGTCGACGCGACGCACAGTCGCAGACAGAGACGTACGGCATCGAGGAGGCCCCATCAGCGTCGAACCACGCGTAAACGATCAGATCCGGGCGCGGGAGGTCCGGTTGGTCGGCCCGGAGGGCGAACAGGTGGGCATCGTCCCACTGGAGCGAGCCCTGCAGCTGGCCGCGGATGTAGATCTGGACCTGGTCGAGGTGGCGCCCATGGCGCGCCCGCCGGTGTGCAAGCTCATGGACTACGGAAAGTTCAAGTACGAGAGTGCACTCAAGGCGCGGGAAGCACGGCGCAACCAGCAACAGACCGTCATCAAGGAGATGAAGCTCCGGCCCAAGATCGATTCGCACGACTACGAGACCAAGAAGGGTCACGTGGTGCGGTTCTTGAAGGCCGGTGACAAGGTCAAGGTGACGATCATGTTCCGCGGCCGCGAGCAGAGCCGCCCGGAGCTGGGGTTCCGGCTCCTGCGGCGACTCTCCGAGGAGGTCGCGGAGCTGGGGTTTGTCGAGGCCGCACCGAAACAGGACGGCCGCAACATGATCATGGTGATCGCCCCGCACCGGGCCACGAAGGCGGCTGCGACAGCAGCCCGCGGCGTCAGTCCGAAGGGGCGGTCCGCGGAGGATGGCGAGGTCGTCGTGGCCACCGCCGAGAGCAACGGCGCCGGGACCGGTGCCGCTGCCGCGGTCGTGGACGCGGGCGAGTAAACAAACCCGGCAGCGCTCGGGCCGGGCAGACAGGGGAGTACAGAGTCGAGATGCCGAAGATGAAGAGCCACACGGGCATGGGCAAGCGGGTCCGGGTGACCGGCCGCGGCAAGATCCTTGCCCAGCAGGCCGGTCTGCGCCACAAGTTGGAGAAGAAGGCGTCGACCCGGACCCGCCGGCTGACCGGCACCGTCGAGGTGTCGAAGGTCGACCTGAAGCGGATCAAGAGGTTGCTGGGCCGCTGAGGCGAGCCGCGGACGAAGAGGAGTTGCTGACGTGGCACGCGTCAAGCGGGCAGTGAACGCCCAGAAGAAGCGCAGAACGATCCTGGAGAGTGCGAGCGGCTACCGCGGGCAGCGCTCGCGGCTCTACCGCAAGGCGAAGGAGCAGATGCTCCACTCGCTGCAGTACGCCTACCGGGACCGGCGGGACCGCAAGGGTGACTTCCGCCAGCTGTGGATCACCCGGATCAACGCCGCCGCGCGGGCGAACGGCATGACGTACAACCGGCTCATCCAGGGCCTGCGGCTGGCCGGGGTGGAGGTTGATCGCAAGATCCTGGCCGACATGGCGGTTGTCGACGCGCCGGCGTTCGCCGCGCTCGTCGCGATCGCCCGCAAGGCCGTCGACGCCGCCCGCCCGGCGGCCGAAGCCGCCTGAGCACGCAGTCGCACCGGCCCGGGGATGCTCCGTACACGCAGCGGACGCCCCGGGTCGTTGCTGCGGCGCGGCTGCGCCGGCGGCGGCACCGCGACGCAGAGGGCCTGTTCCTGGCCGAGGGGCCGCAGGCGGTCCGCGAGGCGGTAGCCCGTGCCGGTACGGTGGTCGAGCTCTTCGGCACCCCGGAGGCCTTGGCGCGGTACGGGGATCTGGCCGGCGCCGCGCCGCGGGTCTCCCCGGTGACCGATGCCGGGCTCGCCGCGCTCAGCGAAACCGTTACCCCGCAAGGCATCGTCGCGGTCTGCCGGCACGTACACGGCACGGAGGTCGGGCCGGCGCCCGGGTTGGCCGTACTGCTCGCGGGCATCGCGGATCCGGGCAACGCCGGCACTGTGCTGCGTACCGCGGACGCGGCCGGCGCCGGTACCGTGGTCTTCCCGGAGGGCACCGTCGATCCGTACAACGGCAAGTGCGTGCGCGCCTCGGCGGGCAGCCTGTTCCACGTCCGGCTGGTCCGCGGCCCGAATCCGGTCGAGGCCGTCCGGGCGTTGCGCGCCGCCGGGCATCAGGTCCTGGCTGCCGACGGGTACGGCGAAGCCGATCTCGACGCCCTGGCCGACGACGGCCGGCTGGCTCGGCGTACCACCTGGATTTTTGGATCTGAGGCGCATGGACTCGACCCTGAGCTGGCCGCGCTGGCCGACGCCCGGGTGCGTGTCCCGATCTTCGGCCGGGCGGAGAGCCTGAACCTCGCGGCGGCCGCGGCGGTCTGCCTGTACGCCTCGGCGCGCGCGCAGAACCGTCGGACCGGGTCCGTAGACTGAGTGGCCGTGAGCGAGCGAAGCGAGCGAACCATGAGGCTCAGCAGCTTGAGCGAGCGGCGCCTCCGAGCGGCACGCGAGGAGGCGGCGTGAGCTACCGGAACGATCCGTACGACCCGAAGCAGGTGGCGTTGCTCGATCAGGCGGCGCTCGACGACGCGGTCGGCGGCGCGGAGAAAGCCTTCGCCGCCGCCACCGGCCTGGATGTGCTGGCCGCCCTACGCCCCCACCATCTGGGCGACCGGGCGCCGGTGTCGCTGGCCCGCCGGGAGATCGGCGCGTTGCCACCGGCCGCCAAGTCCGACGCCGGCAAGCGGGTCAACGCGGCCCGGGCCGCGATCCAGGCCGCCTTCGACGCCCGCCGCGCGGAGCTCGAGGTGGAGCGGGAACGCCGGGTGCTCGCCGACGAGGCGGTCGACGTGACGCTGCCGTGGGACCGGCATCCGCGCGGCGCCCGGCACCCGCTGACCACGTTGATGGAGCGGATCGGGGACCTCTTCGTCGGGATGGGCTACGAGATCGCCGAAGGCCCCGAGGTCGAGCTGGAGTGGTTCAACTTCGACGCGCTGAACATCGCGCCCGACCACCCGGCGCGGACCATGATGGACACGTTCTATGTGGATGTACCGGGGCTCGTGCTACGTACTCATACGTCACCGGTGCAGGCGCGGACGATGCTGGCCCGCACGCCGCCGATCTATGTGATCTGCCCGGGGCGGGTCTACCGCACCGATGAGCTGGACGCCACCCATACCCCCGTCTTCCACCAGGTCGAAGGGTTGGTGGTGGACCAGGGGATCACGATGGCGCACCTGCGCGGCACGCTGGACCACTTCGCCCGGGCGATGTTCGGCGCGGACGCGCGGACCCGCTGGCGGCCGTCGTACTTCCCGTTCACCGAGCCGTCCGCCGAGTTCGACCTGTGGTTCCCGGCGCACCGCGACGGTCCACGATGGATCGAGTGGGGCGGCTGCGGCATGGTCAACCCGCGGGTGCTGCGGGCCTGCGGCGTCGACCCGTCTGTCTACAGTGGATTCGCATTCGGCATGGGTATCGAGCGGACGCTGATGTTCCGGCACGGGGTGACCGACATGCGCGACATGGTGGAGGGCGACGTGCGGTTCACCGCGGCGTTCGGGGTCGAGGCGTAGCATGCGGAGCCGAGCATTTGGCAGGGGGCTGTCGTGCGTGTATTGATGTCCTGGCTGCGGGAGTACGTCGACGCACCGGTGGACCCGGCGGTGCTGGAGCCGGCGCTGGTTCGGGTCGGGCTGGAGGTGGAGTCCATTGTGGACCTCCGGGCCACGGTATCCGGACCGCTGGTGGTCGGCCGGGTGCGTTCCATCGAGATGGTCGCCGGCGTCAAGAAGCCGATCAGCTACTGCCAGGTTGATATCGGCGCGGAGCAGCCGCAGGGCATCGTCTGCGGGGCCACCAACTTCGCCGAAGGCGACCTGGTCGTGGTCGCGCTGCCCGGTGCGGTGCTGCCGGGAGGGTTCGCGATCGGAGCGCGCAAGACGTACGGGCACGTCTCGGACGGGATGATCTGCTCGGCCCGCGAGCTGGGTCTCGGCGACGACCACTCGGGCATCATGGTGCTCTCGCACGGCACGCCGGGGGAGGATGCTCGTCCGGTGATCGGGTTGGACGACCTGGTGGTCGAGCTGGCGGTCACCCCTGACATGGGGTACTGCCTGTCGGTGCGCGGGATCGCCCGGGAGCTGTCGCACGCGCTGGGCCTGCCGTTCCGCGATCCCGCCCTGCTGGACGCCCCGGGCGCGACGAGCGAGCCGCCACACGAGGTGGTGGTGGAGGACACCGCCGGGTGCGACCGGTTCGCCGCCCGCCTGGTCCGCGGCGTGGACCCGGCTGCCGAGAGTCCACAGTGGATGAAGGCGCGTCTGGTGCACGCCGGGATGCGGCCGATCTCGCTCGCCGTTGACATCACCAACTACCTGATGCTGGAGCTGGGCCAGCCGATGCACGCGTTCGACGCGCAGGCGTTGCATGGACCGCTTGTGGTGCGGCGGGCCGTGGCGGGCGAGAAGCTGGTGACGCTCGACGGCGTCGAGCGGGTGCTGTCCACAGAGGACATGGTGATCTGCGACACTGGGCTAGCTAACGCACTCGCAGGCGAGGGCGCCGGCGGGCCGATCTCGCTCGCCGCGGTGATGGGCGGCACCACCTCCGAGGTTGCGCCGGACACCACCGACGTACTGCTGGAAGCGGCGCACTGGGATCCGGTGATGGTGGCGCGGACGGCGCGGCGGCACAAGCTGTTCAGCGAGGCGGCCAAGCGCTGGGAGCGCGGCGTCGACCCGACCGTGGCGCTGGTCGCGCTGCACCGGGCGGTCACGCTGCTCGTCGAGTACGGCGGCGGCACGCTGGACCCGCGCGTGCTCGACCTGTCGTACCTGGCCCCGCCGACCCCGGTGCGGCTCGCCGCTGACCTACCGGCGCGCACGGCGGGAGTGGACTACCCGCCGGCCCGCGTCATCGAGTCGCTCGCCGAGGTCGGCTGCACGGTCACCGTGGACGGCGACGCGCTGGTGGTCACCCCGCCGCCGTGGCGGCCGGACCTGACCGACCCGGCGGACTTCGTCGAGGAGGTGGTCCGGCTGGACGGGTACGACAACGTGCCCAGCGTGCTGCCGGTCGCACCGCCGGGCAGCGGCCTCAGCGCGACCCAGCGCCGCCGCCGTACGGTCGGCCGGGCGCTCGCCGAGGCCGGGTACGTCGAGGTGCTGAGCTACCCGTTCATCGATCCCGCGGTGCTGGACGCGCTCGGGCTGCCCGCCGAGGATCCCCGGCGGGACCTGGTCCGGCTGGCGAACCCGCTGTCGGAGGAGGAGCCGGCGTTGCGCAGCACGCTGCTCCCGCCGCTGCTGGCCACGCTGCGCCGCAACATCGGCCGGGGCCAGC
>DASRRF010000633.1:0-5411 GCA_035695905.1 Micromonosporaceae bacterium
GCTGCCGGGGTGCCGGCGCGGATCCAGGGCTCGGTGGCCGTCGCGCGCGTCGCCGTGGCGGAGGCGGGCAAGCCGCGCCTGACCGCCGATCGAATCGAGGCGAGCGGCCTCGTGCTCGACTGGCCGCGGCGGCTGACCGCCGGGCGTCTCGTGCTCTCCCGACCCCGCGCCACCGTCGAGCGCGATCGGAGCGGCCACGTCTCGGTGACGGACCTGTTCGCGGCGCCGGCGAGCGCGCGCCCGTCCGCGCCCGCGCCGCGCGCCCGCGCCGCGCGCCCGCCACCCAAGATCACCGCAACGTGCAGGAGGTCGGCCCGTCCCGGCATCGGGTAGGCCCAACCTCCTACAAGTTGTGAGTGGACCTTGGGCGTGGGTATCGTCTCCCGGACGTACTGGGGGGAGGCGGTCGGCGTGGCGGGCAACTCGGATCTGCTGCGCCGCGACCCCGACTTCCGGCGGTACTGGATCGCCCGGATGATCTCGCTCGGCGGCTCGATGGTCACCTACGTCGCGCTGCCGGTACTCGTCTACCGGGTCACCGGGTCGAACCTGTGGACCGGTCTGGTCGCGGTCGCTGAGGGCCTGCCGTACCTTTGCTTCGGGTTGATCGCCGGCGCGTTCGCGGATCGGGCCGACCGGCAGCGGGTGATGGTCGTCGCCGACCTGGGCAGCGCGGCCGTGCTGGCCAGCCTGCCGGTGGCGTACGCGATGGGCCGGCTGACCGCGCCGCACATTTTGCTGGCGGCGCTGGCCGCGCAGACCCTCTTCGTGTTCTTCGACACAGCGAACGCCGGAGCGCTGCCCGCAGTGGCCGGCCGGGATCGGTTGCCGGTGGCCAACTCCGCGCTCACCGGCGGCGGCACGGTCATCGAGGTCACCGTGCCGGGGCTGGTCGGCGCGCTGCTCGTGGTCGTCGCGCCGGCACCGCTGATCATCCTGGATGTGCTCTCGTTCGTGGCTTCCGCTCTGCTCATCCGGCAGATCGTGGGAAACCTGCGGGCGACCGCACCGGCCGAACGCCGGCACCTGGTCGCGGAAATCGGCGATGGTCTGCGGTTCTTGTTCGGCCACCGGCTGGTCCGGATGCTGACCGTGATCGGCGCGCTGACGAGTGTCTCGGTCGCGGCGTTCATGAGCCAACTCGTTCCGTGGATGGACCAGGTGTTGGGTATCCGACCGAGCGGCGATTGGCGGTTCGCCGCGATGTGGGTGGTGATGAGCCTGGGCGGGCTCGCCGGAAGCGTCATGTTTCCGGCGGTTGCACGCCGGCTGGACGCGAGCAGGGTCGCGCTGCTATTCGTACCGGCCTCCGCGGTCTGCGCGGCGGCATGCGCGCTGTTCACCTTGTGGTGGGCGGCCGCGCTCGCCGGCGGAATTTGGTATGTCGCGTACATGATTACCGCGCTCAGTACGCTGACGCTGCGCCAGCAGGTCACGCCCGATCGGCTGCAGAGCCGGGTCAATGCCACCGCGCGGATGCTCGTCTTCGGCCTTGGCTGGCCAGCCGGTGCGCTGCTGGGTGGGGTCCTTTCGCAGGCGTACGGACCATCCGTCGCGCTGTGGGCAGCGGCGGCGACACTGGCGGTGACCGCGATCCTTGCCTGGGGCGGCTCGCTGCGTACCGTCAGGCCCGGTGAGCTGGTCCCGGTCCGGGACTGAGCCGCCGGCCGGGCTTGGCGTGGTTCGGCTACCCGCGGATCCGGGCGTTCCCCCGGTCGTAGAGCGGCTCGGCGCGCACCGTGGCCCCCACCCAGGTACCGAACAATCCGACCTCGACCTGGCTGCCCGTGTCCACTGTGGATGGTAGGTAAGCGTACGCGATGGAGGCACCGACGCGGTACCCAAAGCCGCCCGAGGTCACCCGCCCGCACAGCTGGCCGCGGACCCGTACCGGTTCGGTACCCAGACACACGGCGTGCGGGTCATCCAGCACCAGGCAGCGCAGCGTCCGAGCAGGCGGTCCGGCGGCCCGCGCGGCGAGCAGTGCATCCCGGCCGCGGAAGTCCTTGTCGACCCGTACCGCGAAGGACAAGCCGGCCTCGTCCGGGGTGGTGTCCGGGGTGATGTCGCTACCCCACACCCGGTACCCCTTCTCCAGCCGGAGCGCGTCGATGGCCCGGTAGCCGCACGGCACCAGCCCGTACGGCGCCCCGGCCTCGATCAGCGTGTCCCACAGCGTCAGCACGTAATCCGCCGGGGCATAGAGTTCCCAGCCGAGCTCGCCGACAAAGGTCACCCGCTGGGCGAGTACGGGTACCGCACCGATCACAATGGATCGAGCGCGCAGGTACCTAAAGTCCTCATTAGACAGCGACGATTCAGTGAGCGGCTGAAGGATGTCCCGTGCGCGCGGACCCCACAGGCACAGGCAGCCGTACCCGCCGGTTACGTCCACAATAGACACTTCGGCAGGCACGGTTCGTCGCAGCCAGGCCAGGTCACGAGCGCCGGAGCCGGTCGAGGTGACGATGCGAAAGTGCGCCTCGGCGAGCCGGGTGACGGTCACGTCGGCCACGATGCCGGCGCGATCGTTGAGCAGCTGCGTGTAGACGACCGTCCCGATCGACCGGTCGACGTCATTGGCGCAGGTCCACTGTAGAAATCCCGCAGAGCCGGTACCGCGAACATCGAGCTTCGCGAACGACGACTGGTCAAACAGGCCCGCGGCGTCAGCGGTCGCCCGGCATTCGGCTTCGATGGCTGGCGACCAGACCCGACCGGCCCAGCCGGCAGGGCGCCGCGCCGGGTCGCCACTGCCGGCATTCGCATCGAACCAGTTGACCCGCTCCCAGCCCGCCTTCTCTCCGAGGCTCGCGCCCAGTGGTTCGAGCCGCGGCCAGGTCGCGGAGCGGCGCAGCGGCCGGGTGGCGGTCCACTCGTCGTGCGGGTACACCACGTCGTAGTAGCGCGCGTACGCATCCAGCGCACGGGCGGTCGACCACGAGCGGCTCGCCGCGTGCGGTCCGAAGCGACGGATATCCATCTGCGAGACGTCATGCTCCGGCGTACCGTCCACAATCCACTCCGCCATCGCCTTGCCCACGCCGCCGGCGGTGGCCAGCCCGTGTACGCAGAACCCCGCCGCGACCCAGAATCCGCGCACCTCGGTCTCGCCCAGTAGGAACTCGCCGTCCGGGGTGAACGCCTCCGGTCCGTGCACCACGCGTTCGATTGGCACAGTGGACAGCTTGGGAATGCGTCGCTGGACCGCCGCCCACGGCTCCGCGAACTGGTCGAGGTCGGCCGGAAAGAGGGTTCGCGGCGCGGCGAGCGGCGCGGCTGTATGGTCCGGCCAGCACACTCCCGGAGTACGCACATATCCGCCGACGAGCAGCCCGGTGCCCTCACCACGGAAGTACACGATGTGGTCTGGGTCCCGTACGGTCGGCATGGCGTCCACTATGGACTCGCCGAGCGGGGCGGTGACCACGTACTGGTGCTTCATCCCGACGACCGGTACGGCGACCCCGGCCAGCCGCCCGACGGACCCCGCCGCTGCGCCGGCCGCGTTGACCACGACATCGGTGGCTATCCGGCCCCGGTCGGTCCGTGCCGCCCGAACCGCTCCGGCGGCCACCTCCACGCCGGTGACCTCGGTATGTGTGGCGAACTCCACCCCCAGTGCCCGGGCTCCGGTCGCCAGGGCGGCGGTGAGCGCCTCGGGGCGCAGGTAGCCGTCGCCGGGCAGCCAGCCGGCCAGCCGTACGTCGGTGACGTCCAGCAACGGCAGGAGGTTGGCGGTCTCCCGGGCGCCCAGCAGGGACATCGAGAGCCCGTACGTGGTCGCGGCGCTGACCTGCCGGCGCAACTCATCGACCCGCTCGCCGGTGGTGGCCAGCCGGATGCCGCCCACCCCCCGCCACCCGGGGTCCAACCCGGTGCGCGCCGCCAGCTCGGCGTAGAGCGCGGATGAGTACATGATCAGTTGGGTCTGGCTGATGGTGGAGCGCAACTGCCCGACGAATCCGGCGGAGTGCCACGTCGTACCGTCCCCGAGGTCGTGCCGTTCGACCACGACCACCTCGGTCCAGCCGAGCCGGGCCAGATGGTAGGCAATGCTGCAGCCCGCAACACCGCCGCCGACGATGACGACCCGGGCATCCGTACGCACCCACCGAGTCGTATCACCGATTTGGTCTGACCAAATCAACCGTCCGGCCATCCGAATACCCGTCTTGGTGGGTATTGACGCCCTTGATCACATGGCCGCACACTCGGCGGGGTGAGGGACCCGCCGCCGGTCGAGGACGTGCTCCGGCACGTGGCGGTGTGGGCTGGCCGCAGCGTGGCGTACCGGCCCATCGAAGGGGGTCTCAGCCACCGGATCTGGCGGGTGGACGCCGGCAACCGCAGCTACGTACTGCGGGTGCTGGATGTCCGGGTGTCCGAGGCCGGACTCGGCATCCCGCCGGATCAGGAGATCGCGAACACCCTGACCGGCGCGCGCTGCGGCGTCGGCGCCCGGGTGTTCGAGGTGTTGCCACAGGTACCCGCGCTCGTGCTGGAGTACCTGCCGGGCCGTACGCTCGCTCCGGCCGATGTCAACGAACCGGCCACGGTGTCGCGGATCGCGGCCGCCTGCCGGCGTTTGCATGCCGGCCCGGCGTTCGGCAATGACTTCGACATCGTGGCGAAGCTGCACGAGCTGCTCGATGTGTGCCGCCGGCACGACCTGCCGGTCCCGGACGGGTACGCGGAGCGGGTGCCGGTGGCCGACAAGGCCCGCTCGGCGCTGGCGGCGATGACGCTGCCTGCCGTACCGTGCCACAACGACCTTCTGGCGGAAAATTTCCTCGATGTCGCCGGGGAGATCCGGATCGTCGACTACCAGCTGAGTGGCAACAACGATCCCGCATTCGAACTCGGCGACATCGCGGCGGAGGCTGACTTCGACCCGGACCAGGCCGGCCAGCTTGCCGCCGAGTACTTCGGGAGTGAAGTGACTCCGGCGCTGGTCTGCCGGGTGCGGCTGAACCTCATGCTGTCGAACTTCGCGTGGACCCTGTGGTTCTCCATCCACGATGGACTGCTTCGTACCGCCGACACTGGGTTTGACTATGCCGCGGAGGCCGCCGATAAGTGGCGGCAGGCGCGGCGTGATCTGGACGCGCCGGAGCTGGGGAGGCTACTGGACGCCGTCGCCGGACGACCCCGCCCACGTAACCGCTGGCGGGTCTGGCGTAGGCGCGACTAGCCCGACCGGGCGAGGCAATCCGCCCGCACCGGCAGATGCTCCTGGCTCAACCCGCCCAACCGTCCATCCGACGCCGACCAAAGGAGCGATCGTGACCACGACATCGCCCGCACCCACCACCGAACCGGGAAACGCGGACGAACGGCGGCTGGCCGAACTCGGCTACCGCCAGGAACTGCGCCGCAAATGGAGCGGCTTCTCCAACTTCGCCATCTCG
>DASRRF010000634.1:0-4628 GCA_035695905.1 Micromonosporaceae bacterium
GGCCTTGCCGTCCTGGTTGGTGTCCCCGACGATCAGGTCGTTCCGGTCGTCGCCGCGGGTCTCCACGGTGTCGCTCATTCCGGTGGTCCCTTCAGAAGATGACTGACCCCGCCACGGTAGGGCACCGCGACCCGTCCCGCGATCCGCCCATACAGTCAACCCGTGAGCGATCGGTTCGTAGTCATCGGCGCCGGGACGATGGGCATCGGGATCGCGTACGTCGCGGCCGGGGCCGGCTTCGACGTCGAGCTCGTCGAGGTCGACGCGGCGCGGGCGGCAGCCGCCCCGGGCATCCTGGACGAGCTGTGGGACAAGGCGGTCGCCCGTGCCAAACTGTCCACAGAGGACGCGGCGGAACACCGTACCCGGGTGGTGTTGTTGACCGACGTGGCGCAGGTGGCCGGCGGACCGCAGGTGGTCGTGGAGGCTGTGCCGGAACGGTTGGATCTCAAGCGTGCGGTGCTCGCGGCCGCCGAGGCGAGCCGGCCGGCGCTGCTCGCGTCCAACACGTCGAGCATCTCGATCGGCGCGCTCGCCGAGCGGCTCGCGGCCCCGGAGCGGTTCCTGGGGCTGCATTTCTTCAACCCGGTCTGGGCGATGCCGCTGCTCGAGATCGTGGTGGGGGCCAGCACCGCCGATGCCACCATCGCCGTCGCCCGCGGACTTGCCGCCCGGCTCGGCAAAGATCCTGTGGTGGTACGGGACAAGCCCGGCTTCGCCACCTCACGGCTGGGTGTCGCGCTGGGCCTGGAGGCGATCCGGATGGTCGAGGACGGGGTGGCCGGCCCGGCCGACATCGACAAGGCGATGGTGCTCGGGTACCGGCATCCGATGGGGCCGCTCGAGTTGACCGATGTGGTCGGGTTGGACGTACGGCTGGACATCGCGCGTACGCTGCGCGAGGCGTACGGCGACCGGTTCGACCCGCCACGCCTGCTCGTGCAGATGGTGGCCGAAGGCAAACTTGGCAAGAAATCTGGCGAAGGGTTCTATCGGTGGTGACCCGGTAGCGGCCGGCCGGTGGCACGGGGACAGGCCCGCGCCACCGGAGCATCCGGGCTCGGAAGGCAGGCGCTAGCCGGCCGCGTACGGGTTGGCGTCGGGATCGACGTAGGTAACCGTGTCGATGATGCCGTCCGCGTTGGTGTCGCGGGCGATGTAGTCCGGGATCCCGTCCTCGTCCAGGTCCTTGACGAGCAGGTCCGGCTTGCCGTCGAAGTTGGTGTCCCGGATGAACGTGTCCGGCTTGCCGTCGTGGTCGGTGTCCTGCAGTACCGAGTCGATCGTGCCGTCGGAGTTCAGATCGCGGGCGATGTAGTCGACCCGGCCGTCCGAGTTCGTGTCGGCCACCATGATGTCCGCCACACCGTCGTCGTTCGTGTCCCGGATGATCGCGTCCAGTTCACCGTCGTGGTCGAGATCGTTGTACGTGGTGTCGATGTGCCCGTCGGAGTCCAGGTCGTGCTGGATCCGATCGGCGTACCCGTCGCCGTCGTAGTCGGTGACCGCGGTGGTCGACCCGTCCGAGAAGCGCTCGACGATCGTGTGTGCCTCGTGTACCGGTGCGGTGTCCGGCTCCGTCCCCGGATCGCCCTCCGGGCCGAACCCCTCGTCGTGGTCGGCGGGCTCCTCGACCAGGGTCGGGTCGTCGTAGTCGCTCATCGTTGTTGCTGTCCCTCCTGTACGCAGCACGGTGTCGACGATGACCGTACGCGCGGCGGGATCGGGTGGAATCCTGACAACGTGCCAGCGTTGCTGGCTACTCGTGCAGTGGAATGCCGGCGGTCAGCAGGGCGTCGATGACATGTGCGGATTCGTCGAAGCCGAGGATGACCACGCCGTCCGGGGCAAAGTCTTTGATCTGCTTCGGCAGCGCCGTCACGTTGGGCTGGTCGTTCGCGTTCTCCCCGGGCTTGTAGGTGAACACCTTGATGCTCGCCGCCTGCACGCCCGCGGCCTCCAGGTTCGCCTTCAGGTTGTTCAGCAGGCCCTGGCCCCACGAGTCGTCCCGGGCCACAATGAACAGCTTCTGGCCACCGTCCCGCATCACGACGTCGGCCAGCGCCTTGGCCTGCAGCTGGTCCGGTGCCGCGGTACGGAAGAACAACCCGTGATCGGGTACGGAAATCAGCTCGTCGGACGTGGCACACGGGGAAATCATCAGTACCCCGGCCTCGGTGATCCGCGGGATGACCACCTTCGAGATGCCCGACGCGCCGGCCCCGATGATGACGTTCACCTTCTGCGCCAGCAGCTCCTCCACCGCCTGCTTGGCCTTGTCCGGGTTGGTGCCGTCATCGGCCTCGATGTAGTCGACCGGGTGGCCGAGGATACCGCCGGCCGCATTGAGCTCCCGGATCGCGAGCCGGGCGCCGGTGTACATCGGCGGGTACAACCCGGCCAGCTGGCCGGTCTTGCCGAGCAGCGTGGCGAGCTTGAGCCCCTTGCCGTCGACCTTCTGGCTCACCGGCGGCGGGTTGGGCTGCCTCGCCTTCGTGGTGTCGGTCTCGTTGCCGGCACCCACGTACTCCGTCTTGCCGTCGTCAATCTTGTTGTCCCGGCTGAAGTGCAGCGTGCCGTACGTGGCGAGGGCCGGTTCCCCTGCATCGGTGAAGCCGCCGCGGCGCAGCGTGATCCCCCGGTACACGATGTCCCGGCCCTGCTGGATCAGCGCCAGGCACTCGCCGATCGTGCTGCAGTCCACCGTGCCGATCGTCACACCGGGTACGAACTTGGCGATTTCCGTACCCTCGGTGCTGCGGGCGATCTGCGCGGCCAGGCCGGCGATGACCACCGCGTCGTACGCCTGTCCGGCGTAGTTGAAGTCGGCCAGGCCGGGGTAGATCGAGCGCAGCCGGGCGATGAAGTCGTCGGAGAGCGGGTTCAGCGGCGCCGTACCCTTCATTCCGGCCAGTACCCCCGGATGGTCTTTCAGGCTGGTGCCGAGCGCGTTGCTCATGTTGCCGTCGGAGCCGTAGAGGTGTACGCCGTCCGCGAAGCCGCCGGACCTCCCCGTCGGGTTGGCGTCGCTGCAGCCGGCCACCGCGACCAGAGCGGCGGCGGCGATGGTCAGCAGGCGAGCTATCGAGGCAGGCGTACGCATCGATGTACTCCTTTTCCGGCGAGGTTCCGTTGGGCACACTAGCGCGCATCGGTCCGGGGGTGTGACTCCGGTCGCTGGCTTGTAGGGTATGCGCCGGTAACCTGCGGGGCATGACAGCGGTCGTGGAGAGCCTGGCGGAGCAGTTCGGCGGACCGGGCGCATTCGCCCAGCGGCTCGGCATCGAGCTGCTGGAGGCCTCACCGGAGCGGGTCGTGGGCACCATGCCGGTGCAGGGCAACACCCAGCCGTACGGGTTGCTGCACGGCGGTGCATCGTGCGCGCTGGCCGAGACACTCGCCTCGATCGGGGCCGCGCTGCACGCCGCCGAGAATGGTGGCGGTCTGGTGCTCGGTGTGGACATCAATGCCACCCACCACCGCGGTGTCCGATCCGGCGTGGTGACCGGCGTCGCGACTCCGTTGCACCGTGGACGCTCCACGGCCAGCTACGAGGTATCGATAACCGACAAGAACGGTGCCCGGGTGTGCACCGCCCGGCTCACCTGCCTGCTCCGCGCCGGCTGAGTTTGGCGCGCATTCCCCGTGCGGCGCTTGACCCGGGCGCATACGCTGCGGCTCGTGGCCAACCATCCGTCGGAGATGTACGCCGACGCGGCGCTCATCCTGCGTTCGGCGCTCGCCGGCGATTCGAACGGTGTGGTGGCGAAGTTCGACGCCGTGGTCGACCGCGCCGGCATGTCCGGGGCGTACGACGTCGCGCTGTGCCTCGCGGCCACCATGGTCGGCAGCGACCTGCAGCGCGGCATGTGGACGCTGGACTTCCCGGGCATCGACGACGCCCGGTACGACACCCGCTGGGTGGCCCGGTTCGTCAGCGCGTACGCGAACGCCGACCCGTCCACCGGGGCCGCCCTGTTCGGCGCCGCGATCGAGGACGGTCAGTTGCCGGAGTGCCTGCTGACGCTCGCCGGTTCCACGGTGGCCACGCTGCGCCGCCGGTCCGCCTGACCGCTGATTGTCGGTGGGTCGTGGTACTCCTGTGGCCATGTCCGACGCGATCCTCGACAAGGTCCGCAAGCTCCTGCTGAAGGCGGAGAACCCCGGCTGCACGCCGGAGGAGGCGGCCGCGTTCACCGCGAAGGCGGCCGAGCTCATCGCGAAGTACGGCGTGGATCGGGCGCTGCTCGCCGCCGCCGTGCCGGACAGCGACGTGGTCGGCGATCTCGTGGTGGACTGCCCCGCGCCGTACGCACGGGACAAGGCGGATCTGCTCGCCGGCGTGGCCGCCGCGCTGCGCTGCGACTCGGTGCGCCGGCAGACGTTCGCGGCCGACCGGCGGACGTTCGCCATGCACCTGTTCGGCTTCGCCAGCGATCTGGAGCGGGTGGAGCTGCTCTACACGTCGCTGCTCGTGCAGGCGGCGCACGGGTTGGCCGGGACCCCGGTGCCGGCCTGGGAGAGTGCCCCGGCGTACCGGCGATCCTGGCTCGCCGGCTTCCGTCAGGCGATCTGCTGGCGGCTTCGGACCGCCGAGTCGCACGCCGCGTCCGCAGCTGGCGCGGGCT
>DASRRF010000635.1:0-2669 GCA_035695905.1 Micromonosporaceae bacterium
CAGGGCGGCCCGGGACGCGGCGAGATGGGCACGTTCGTCGGCCAGCTGTTCGTCGAGGGTATGAGCGGGCAGCGTCATGCGACGACCTCTCGGAATTGGGATCGACAATGGTACGCGCTGCGTTACGCGGCTGGCGCGTGAGTTATCGGGTACACATTGTGTATGAGGGACGTTGCCCCCCCACCGCTGCGGATCCGGGACCCGAAGATCATGCGGGCGCTCGCTCACCCGGCGCGGATGGCGATCCTTGAGTACCTGATGACCGACGGCCCGGCGACCGCGACCGAGTGCGCCGAGGTGGTCGGGCAATCCCCGAGCGCCACCAGCTACCACCTCCGCGCGCTGGCCAAGGTCGGCCTGGTCGAGGAGGCGCCGAGCCGGGGGGACGGGCGCGAGCGGCTGTGGCAGACCTACGAGTACGGCTTGGAGCTGGACGCCGACGCGGTGAACGACCCGCTGGCCCGGGCGGCCGAGAAGGACCTGATCGCGGTACTGCTGGACCGCCAGTTCGCGAAGGTCAACGCGTGGTACGAGAGCTCCCTCGCCGAGGGGGAGGAGTGGCGGGACGCGGCCGCGTTCACCGAATCCCGGCTGTTGATGACCTCCGCCGAGATGGGTGAGCTGCAACGAGCGATCGCGTCGCTGATCAACCCGTACCGCTTCCGTTCGCGCAAGCCGGACCCGCCGGCCGGCGCCCGTACGGTGACCTCGATCTTCTACCTGTTCGCCGATCCCGAGGTTGCGTCACGAGATGTGAAGTAGTATTTTCGAAGTATGTCTTTCACATCTCCGGAGGGGGCGCAGGAGCCCGGGGAGCCCCGGTGGGGCGACGTCTACCTGTCCGCGGCGGCCCGCGGGGTCTCCACCTGCGGTGACGTCCTGGCGGCCACCGCGCTGGTCCTCGCGTTGCAGGCCGGGGGCGCGGGCGGGTTCACCATCGCCGCACTGCTGCTCGCCGAGAGCGTGCCGCTGCTCCTGCTCGCCCCGGTCGCGGGCCGGCTGGCGGACCGGGTGGACAGCCGGTTGCTCGTGGTCACCGCCGGACTGGCCCAGGCCGTGGTGTGCACCGCGCTCGCGTTCACCGGTCAACCGGTGGCGGTCATCGCGTTGGTGGCGGTGCTCTCGACCGGTCTTGCGGTGACCTCGCCGACGCTCGGCGCACTCGTCCCGGACATGGTCGGCCTGGAGAACATGCCGCGCGCCTCGGCGATCGGCCAGACCGCGACCTCGCTCGGCATGCTGGCCGGCCCGGCGCTGGCCGGGGTGCTGGTCGGGCAGTTCGGGGTACGGGTGCCGCTGCTGATCGACGCGGCGACGTTCCTCGCCATCGCGGCGGTCGGGCTGGTGCTGCGTACCCGCCGGGGTGGAAAGCAGGCGACGGCGCAGGCAGCGGCCGGCGGCGCGGGACCGGACGCCGGGCCGGGCTGGCGGTTGCGCGGCGACGTCCTGCTGCTGACCCTCGTGGTGGCGGTGTCGGTGAGCGTCGCCGCAGTGACCGCGGTCAATGTGGCCGACGTGTTCTTCGTCCGGGTCACCCTGCACGCCTCGACCACCGCGTACGGCCTGGTCACCGCGGTCTGGACGGCGGCCATGCTCGGCGGCTCCTGGCTGGCCGCGCGGGCGATCCGCAAGGGCAGCGACGGGGCGCTCGCGGTCGGGCTGCTCGGCGCACTCGCGGTCAGCGCCACGATGCTCGTGATCTCGGCCGGCGTGCCGAGCATCTGGTGGCTCATCCCGCTATGGGTGATCGGCGGCGTGCTCAACGGCGGGGAGAACGTGATGGCCAGCGTGTTCGTCGCGCGGCGGGTACCGGCGCCGGTACGCGGACGTGCGCTGGGCATCTTCGTCGGCGCGGTGAACGGCGCGAACGTGTTCGGCTACCTGGCCGGCGGGCTGCTGCTCGCGGTGGTCACGCCGCGGTCGGTGCTGGCGCTGTCCGGGGTCGCCGGACTGGTGATCGCGGTGGCCTGCCTCGCGCCGGTACTGCGTGCGGCGCGGCGGGAGCGGGCAGCGGCGCCGGTCACCCCCGGCGCACCCGGGGCCGAGCCCGCGCTGGCCGGAGGCTACCGTCCTGAATCATGAAGGTGGTTCAGCGGCCCCGCTTGGGGCACATCCAGTTCCTGAACTGCCTACCGCTCTACTGGGGACTGATGCGCTCCGGCGCGCTGATCGACGTGGAGCTGTTCAAGGACACGCCGGACCGGCTGAACGCGGCGCTGGTTGCCGGGGATCTCGACATCGGACCGATCTCGCTGGTCGAGTACCTGCGGCACGCCGACGATCTGCTGCTGCTGCCGGATCTCGCGGTCGGCAGCGACGGACCGGTGTTCTCGGTGAACATGGTCTCCACCCGCCGGCCGGCCGAGCTGGACGGCTGCCGGGTCGCGCTGGGCAGCACGTCGCGGACCGGCGTACTGCTCGCCCGGATGCTGCTCGCCTCGCGGTACGCGGTACGCCCGGAGTACTTCAGCTGCCCGCCGGACCTGACCGAGATGCTGCTCGAGGCGGAGGCCGCGGTGCTGATCGGGGACGTGGCGCTGCGCGCGCGGTACGAGGCGCCGGCCCGTGGACTCGTCGTCACGGATCTCGGGCAGGCGTGGCGGGACTGGACCGGACTGCCGATGGTCTTCGCGGTCTGGGCCGTCCGCCGGGACTACGCCCGCGAGCAT
>DASRRF010000636.1:0-3110 GCA_035695905.1 Micromonosporaceae bacterium
CCCTCGTCCTGCATTCCGTAGACATCACGCCAGATTTGATCGTAATCATGGGGTACGGGCGGCTGCATTGCGTGGACGTTACACGCCGACCACGATGCGCGATACGGCCTCGGGGCCGTGGCTTCCGGTCGGGTCGAGCTCCCAGAACAGTCCGTTGTTGCCGGCCGGTGCGTCCATCGGGATCTGGATGCGCATCTCGAACCGGAGTGAGCCGCCGGCCGGTAGCTGCCCGGCGGCCCGGCAGTTGAGTTGGTACACCTCCGGTTGCCCGGCGGGGGCGAGCATCTCAACCACGAGCGGGCAGTGCTCAAACGAGATCGGCGTGGCCGACGGGTTGCTGATCCGTACGACGAAGCGCACCACCTCACCGCGTTCGCCGGCCAGGTCGCCCTTCCCGCCGGACAACGGCTCGATCGTGGCCTGCACGACGCTCGTTGTCCATGGCGTCGTCGCGGGCAGCGGTGTCGGCTGGAACGGGTGCACGCCAACGGTCGTGGCGGAACCGGGCGCGTCGCACGGCGGTACCGCGTTGTAGCCCACATCAATGCTTCCAGCGCCGTCGGGCAGGGTGAGCCGGATCGCCCGCGGCGGCACGGGAGTCTTGGCTGTCCGGGGTACGCACCAGTTGCGCCAGTCGACGCCCAGGATCGCCGCCCCGCCGGGCGGTACGGCAAGCAGCGCGCTGTCCGGTGGTACGACCGTGGGGAACGTGGGCGGCTGTGCCGGCAACGGGATCTGTCGCTGCTCGGGGGCCGGGACCGCACCGACGATTTGTACCTCCGGCCGGCCGGTCAACCGGCAGGCGGATTGGCCGGCGTTGCGTACCCTCACCTCGCCGGTACCGCCGGAGACCGCCGGGGTGAACTGGAAACCGCCGCCAACGACCGCCAGCTGGGCCGCCCGGCACAGCGGCGCGGGCGCGACGGTCGCCGGTTGCAGTTGCGCCGGTACGGTGCCGTCCCACGGAGTGAGCGGTACGCCGCCGGTCGGGTCGGGGCCGGACGAGCAGCCGGCCAGTACGAGGACCAGCCCCAGCCCGACCAGGACAGGCGCACCTTTGCTCACCGGCATCCTCCTCAGGGCTTCGTGGCAACCACCACCGTCGTCGATCCGCCGAGCCGGTCCATCAAGGGCTGCGCCTGCTCGGTGACCGAAGCCTGCTCGGCTGGGGTGAGCGTCCCACAGGGATCGGTCGCCGGCGGGGCCGGTTCGTTGGCGAGTGGGGCATCCGGGAAATGCGCCGGCACGAACCGTACCGCCAGCGCCTGCCGGTAGAAGTCCCAGTCGGTGCCGGATCGCACGGCGAGCTTCACGTCGTACCACTGGGGCGTGGCGCCGTACTCGTGGGTGACGGTGGGGCTCGTGGTGGCCATCGTCGTGCCGTCGCCGAAGTCCCAGTAGTAGGTGAGCCCGTGGGTCTGCCCACCGCCGTTGCGGGAGAACGACGCGTCGAACGTGACCGTCGAGGTGAGGAACGGCTTGGCCGGGGTGGTCTCGAAGTACGCGACCGGGCTGCCGCCCCTGGCCTCCGCGCCGCCGTACCCGTCGCCGGCGATCACGTACGAGGTCCAGGTCGCCGGCAGTTCCAGCGCCCGCTTGAGCGCCTCGGACGGCGAGGACGGGCCGCCCGGTCCGTGCGTCGTACCCGAGGCGTAGTAGTTCACATGCTCAGGCGTGTCATCGTTCGTGTCGTACGGCGCGTACTGCCGCAGGGTTGGCTTGTCCACATAGGACGCCGGGTATGGGTTCTCGTTGCCGCCGACCTGCTGGTTGATGCTCGTGTCGTAGGAACCGATGATGCCGTACCCGGGAATGCCCCAGTCGCGGATGAACGACACCTGGTCGGTGCGGCCGGTGTTGTCGTCGACCACCGGCGAGTACTTCGCAATATCTCCGGGCAGGTACGCCGGCACGGACTGCGGGCCGGGATCGACCGGGGTCGAGCCGACCTGATCGAACCGCAGCGGGTTCTCCAGCGGCATGCTGAACCCGTACTTCTCGCCGAGGATCCGGAACGCCTCGGCCACCGCATCGGCGGTGGCGGCCCGGAACGCCTGCGCCGCCGCAAGGTTGTTCTGGATGCGCTGGATGGCCGTCGCGTCGTAGATGTTGTTCGGTGTGGTGTAGAGCGGGATGGCGTTGATGTTCGTGTACCACGGGCCGACCCCACCGCCGACGATGTTGTTCAGGTAGTGCTCGGTGCCGAAGTGGCGAGCCGGGTACTCGATGCCGTTCTGGTCCATGTTCGCAACCATCACGTACTGCCCCTGCGGACCGTCCGGAATCAACCCACCGACGTTGGCGACACCGGCCGACAGCGTCGCACCGGCGAGGTGGTCAGCGGTTAGCGCCGGCGTGAAGGTGATGCCGGTGCCGGTTGTTCCGGCCGTACCGACGGCGGTGATGGTGACCGTCTCCCGGCTGCCGAACGGGTCGATCAGCAGCGTCTCGCCGGCGACCAGGCCCACTCCGGTACGGCTGACAATCTTTATGTTGGTACTGCCCGCCGCGGCCGCGACGGCCAGCGTCGAGACGTTGGTCTGCGAGTAGAAGCCGGAGCCGACCAGACCACCCTCCTCGTTGTCGAACAGGCCAATCTTGATGGTCCGCTGAGGGTAGGTGCCGTTCGCCTGGTACCAGCGAAGCAGCGCCTGGAACTCCGCCATACCCATCGCCTCGCCCGACCCAGCATCGTAGATCGAGCCGTTACCCCAGTTGCCGCCGCGCATCCCGGTCATCGGGGTGGGGCTGCCGGTGGCCGCCGGGTTGGCGACCGCGGTCGGGGTGGGCGTGCTGTCGTTGTGCCCGGCGATGAGCGCGACCTGTCCGGGGCAGGACTGGCCGGGGATCGTCACGCTGAGGTCGTTGAGCTGCCAGACACGGGTCGGGTACACATGGTCCTTCGCCGTCATGAAGCGGCCCATCGGCCCCATGTGCGCGGCGTCGGAGTTCGTCATCTCCGCGGCGAACCACGCGTAGAACTCCTGGGCGCCGTTGTAGTTGGCCGGCAGGTTGTTCGGGTCGTCCGGATTGGACAGTGGGCCATCCGCGCCGGCCGTGCGGAAGATGTAGTTGGTCGCCAACTGGTAGAGCTCGCGGTAGAGGAAGTC
>DASRRF010000637.1:0-4678 GCA_035695905.1 Micromonosporaceae bacterium
GGCTGCAGGCGGCCCGGGCCTCGGCGGTGGTCGGCGAGCTGAGCTGGCAGGTGCAGAAGCAGGCCTACTTCACCGTGATCGACCGCATGGTGGCCCGGCGGCGTGGTTGATCAGGAGGCCCGGCCGCACGGGGTGGTGCGCACCGGACTGCTCTCGATGGTCGCGCTGGCCGCCCTCGGGCTCACCCGGCTGGTGCACGGTTCGCTGGTCAGCCGGGCCACCGACCCGCAGACGTACGGCCGGGTCGGCGCGCTGATCGCGTTGACCACGATCGCCAGCCTGCTGCTGCCGGCCGGAGTGGCCAGCGCCACCGCGAAGTTCGTGCCGTACCTGTCCGGCAGCGGCGACCCGGTGGCCGCGCGGACCGCGTACCACCTGCTGTCCCGGCTCGGGGTGGCCGGTTCGGTGCTGTTCGGGCTGGGTGCCGGCGGGGCGGCCGCGCTGCTGTTCAACCTGACCGGCGGCGAGATCGCCCAGGTGGCCGCGCTCGCGATCACGTTCTCGCTGTACAGCATCGACAAGGCGACGCTGTACGGGTACCAGCGGATCACCGCGTACGTCCGGCTGGAGCTGTGCACCTCGGCACTGGCGGTACTGGCCACCGTGCTGGTCGTGGTGGCCGGCTGGACCGCGTACCTGGTGCCGCTGGCCCTGGCGTACGGGGTCTTCTCGGTGGTGGCGCGCTGGCTGGTGCGCGGCGAGGTACACGGGCCGACCGGCGGGCTGGGCGTGGTGCCGCGTGGGGAGATCCTCGGCTTCGTCGCCCTGGCCTGCCTGGGTACCCTGTCCAGCCAGGGCTTCCTGCAGGGCACCCAGCTGCTCGCGGTGCACTTCGCCACGCCGGCCGAGGTCGGCTACTTCGCCGCCGCGGTGACCTTGGTCACCCCGATGTACTTCCTGCCCCGCGCGCTGGGTCTCGCGCTGTTCCCGACGATGGCCCGCGCGCACGGTGCCGGCGATCTGGCCACGGTACGCAAGCAGGCCGACGTGTCCACCCGGGCGCTGCTGGTGGTCCTCGCGCCGGTCTTCGCGGTCGGCATCCTGCTCGCCCGCGAGGTGCTGGTGCTCTTCGGCCGGCAGGCGTACGCCGCCGGTGCCCCGGTCCTGCAGCTGATGCTGGCCGCCACGTTCCTCGCGGTCTGCGCGGTGGCCACGGTGAACGCGCTGTCCAGCGGGGACCGCCGGCAGGTCCGTACGCCGGTCGCGGCCGCGCTGACCGGCTGCCTGACCGGCCTGGCCACGGTGGCGGTGCTCGGCGGCCCGCTCGGCGCGGCCGGCGTCGGCATCGGGTACCTCGCCGGCACCGCGGTGACCTCCGCCGGCCCGGCAGTCGCGGTGTGGCGGCAGCACCGGATGGCGTGGCGTACCCCGGCGCTGCGCGCGCTCGTGGTGGTCGGTGGTGCGCTCGCGATCGCCTGGGCGCTACGCGGGCTGGACCTGTCCCGCGGTGCCCGGGTACTGGTGGACGTGGCCGTCGCGGCGGTGGCTGGACTGGTCTCGGTAGGCTTCCTGGTGGGCCAGATGCGCGCCGTGCTCCGGGACGCACGGGCGCCGGTCTAGCAGCATCCGAATAGTGAGTTTCATAGCGATTCGTTGCTGTTTGGAGCTTGCTTCCCGATCGTGCCGGTGGTAACGTCCGGGCATCACGGCCGGACCGGTGGGGATGGCCGTTTGTGCTGTTCACGCCGTACAAGGTTGGGCTACACAGGGTCTGGGAGATGTTGTCTGCAGCCGCGCCACGCACCACGACGCCCGACAACACCTCGGACCGCTCCCGGCTGAACCGCCCGGTTTCCTGGGCGCTGCTGAGCCTGCTCGGGATCCTGCTGGTCGAGGTGCTGTTCGAGTCGTGGATCCAGATCCTGCTTGCCCCGGTGCATCTGGACGAGAACGGGCTGGGCGTCGCCGACCTGCCAGACTGGCCGAAGAACCTGAAGAACGGCCTCTACCTGGCGGTCGCGGTACTGACCGCCGTGAAGATCACCCTCGACCGGCGCTGGCGGGACTTTCGCACCAAGGCCGACATCGCCATCTCCGGACTGGCCGTGCTGCTGGTGATCGCCGGGTTGGCCGGCGGCTCGCCGCTGTCGCTGATCGGCGAGGGAGTCTTCGTCTACCTGCGCGGCGCGATCGTCTTCTACGCGTGGCGGGCGCTCGACCCGACCTGGCGATGGGTACGGCCACTGCTCTGGATACTCGGCGGGTTCGTCGCGCTGAACGCGCTGATCGCCTGCCTGCAGATGGCCATCGGGACGGCGAGCTACCGCTGGCTCGGCTGGGTCGACATGACCTGGGCCAAGATCTACCGGGCGCACGCCCTGCTGGACCACCCGAACCACCTGGGCCACCTGGCCGGCGTGGCACTGCTCGGCTTGCTCGCCTGGTTCGTCACCAAGGACTCCATCCGGCGCCGCTGGTGGGTGCTGTTCGGCCTGGTCGCGCTCGGCATGTCGGCGACCCAGTCCCGCGAGTCGGCGATCGCGTTCATGGCCGGCGCCGCGCTGATCTGGATCCTGCGGCGCGGCCAGACCCGTACCGTGGTCGCCGCCGTACTCGTGGTGGCCCTGTTCGTCAGCGCGCAGATCGCGTTCCGCCCGAAGAACCGGGCCGAGCTGCAGCGGCGGATCATCGGGGTGGTCAACGCGCTGATCCTGCGCAGCGGCACGGAGCCGGAGAACTTCTGCGTCAAGGGCAACCCCGAATGTGACGAGGACGCGAACGGCATCCCGCAGCGGGAGATCCGCATCCTCTACGCCCAGCAGGGCGCGCACCTGTGGGCGCAGCGCCCGATCCTCGGGTACGGCGTGGGCCAGTTCGGCGGCATCGTCGCGTTCAAGCACGACCCGCTGTGGTACCAGGATCCCCGGTTCGGCCCGAAGGGCTTCAACCTGTACGGCTTCAACGCCCAGCAGGTCGACTCGTTCTGGCTGCACCTGATCGTGGAGACCGGGCTGGCCGGCCTGATCGGGTACCTGGTGTGGCTGCTGTTCCTCGCCCTGCCGCTGCTGCGCAGCCTGCTAGCCGCCCGGCGGACCCGGATCCGCGGCCCGACCGGTGACACCGGAGAGGCAGGCACGGCCGGGGCGGCGGTGACGTGGCCGGCCGGCTCGCCGTGGGCGTACTGGGCGCTGTCCGCACTGCTGTTTGGGGTGCTGATCGCCACGATGTCATCCTCGCTGGAGGATCCGCTGTTCCCGCCGATCCTGTTCACCATCCTCGGGCTGGCCTGGGTGGACCTGCGCCGGCCGGTACGCCCGGCCGAACCGGCCGCACAGCCGGCTCCTGGGCTGACCGTGGTCGGTGACGTCGAGCCGGCGCAGGCGCCCCCGGGCACCGGGCCGGTGTCCGGCAACGGCCGGGCTGAGCAGCGGGCGTCCGTACCGCAGGCGTAGCCTCGGGCGGACCGACAACCAGCTAGCCCGGCCGGAACCCGAGGCCCGGGCAGGACAGTGGAACGGGACGTTGCATGACAGATGCGGTCGCGCTGGTCGGCTTCGGCTACTGGGGGCCGAACCTGGCCCGGAACCTGCAGGCCCTGGCCGGTCCGCGGTGGCGGTACGTGGTCGACGCCTCCGCCGACCGGCGCGAGCGCGCGGCCGCCCAGTACCCCCAGGTGACCGTGACCGACGACCTGGCCCGGGTACTCGCCGACGACGAGGTGACCGCGGTCGTGCTGGCCACCCCGGCCGCCACCCACCTGCCGCTGGGTACGGCGTTGCTGGAGGCCGGCAAGCACGTGCTGGTGGAGAAGCCGCTCGCACTGTCCACTGTGGACGCGGTGGTGTTGACCCGGCTCGCCGAGCAACGCGGCCGGGTGCTGATGGTCGGGCACACCTTCGAGTACGTACCCGCGGTACGCAAGATGAAGGAGATCATCGACAAGGGTGACGTGGGCGACGTGCTGTACCTGCACTCGCAGCGGCTGAACCTGGGGCGGATCCAGAGCGACATCAACGCGTTCTGGTCGATCGGCCCGCATGACGTGTCGATCGCCAACTACCTGGTGGCCCGGCCGCCGGAGTGGGTGGCCGCGCAGGGCGCGCGGTACCTGCACGCCGCGGTCGAGGACGTGACGTTCGTGACCGTCGGCTACCCCGGCGGGATCCTCGCCCACATGCACGTGAGCTGGCTGGACCCGTCGAAGACGCGGCGCACCACGGTGGTCGGCAGCAAGCAGATGATCGTGTACGACGACATGGACGCCGACGCCCGGCTGCGCGTCTTCGACAAGGGCGCCGAGCGGCTCGACCCGGACTCGTACGGGGCCTGGCAGTACAAGCTGCGCGATGGCTCGATGTACGTGCCGCGGCTGGAGATGACCGAGCCGCTCGCCGAGGAGCTGCGCCACTTCCTGGCCTGCGCCCGTACCGGCGACCGCCCGCGTACCGACGGCTGGAACGGCGTGGCCGTGGTGGCCGTGCTGGAGGCCGTCGACGAGTCGCTGCGCCAGCGCGGACTCGAGGTACCGGTGCAGCTGCCGGCCGGTGCGGTCCGGTGACCGAGGTCAGCCCGCTGTCCGTGGTGGCTGGCGGGGTACGCCTGGGCGCCGGCTCGGTGGTCGAGGAGTGGTGCCTGATCGGTAGGCACAGCACCGGGGAGACGGTGATCGGGGAGCGGGCCACCATCCGCAGCCACACGGTGATCTACGCCGGGAACCGGATCGGCGAGCGCTTCCAGA
>DASRRF010000638.1:0-6633 GCA_035695905.1 Micromonosporaceae bacterium
CGAAGCGGAGACGACCGTGTCAATAGAGAAAGCCCACCGATAAGACTCGGCCGATAACGCCGATACGCTGCACGTTCTGGGTTACCTTTCGCAACGACACGCTAATACCGGCGGTGAGTTGCTGCGAGCCTATGACGGTAATCCAGCGCGCCTGATGCAAACCATTCGAACGGTCACGCGGCGCTGATCGTGGCGAGCAACGCCCAGAGCGCACACCCCAGCGCGGCCAGGTTGAAGGTCCACCGCAGGGTTTGCAGGCGCACGAAGCGGTTGAAGAGTTGGGTGAGCGCGGCCTCATCGCCGACGTGGCGCCGTTGGGACATGTTCAGCGGCGCTGCCCGCCCGGTCAGCGCCATGTGCGCGACGGTCGTCACGATGAGCGCCCACACCGCGGCCACCTGGGCACCGGTCGGATCCTGGGTCAGCACGACGATGCCGGCCACCACGCTGAGCAGCGCGGTGCCGATCCCCACCACCGCATACCACGCGATGCCGTTGCCCAGGTCGCCAGCCCGGCTGTAGTCCGAGTACGCCACCGCGCCGATCTTGCGCCTGGCCGGCAGCTGCTTGACCGACTGGTCACCGCTCGCTCCACTCAGCAGCCCGTTGGCCGCGACCGCGGCGACCAGCAACCCGATTGCGCTGTCGATCTGCACCATTCCTCCTCAGGCGGGTTTCCATGCAACGAGGCCGTGCCGGCCGAGTAGCCCGATCCATCGACCGAACTCTTCCGGATCGGGGTCGGCTCCGAATGCCGCACCGAACTGTTTGGTGGCATCCGCAAAGCTCACCTCGCCGGCGAGGATCCGCATCATTGTCTCCAGCTCGCGGGTCAGCAGGAACCGGTCACCGGTCGCGTTGTGCACTACCCGCTGGGATCGGGGTACGTCGTTGCCGGATGCTGGCAGCACCGGTATGTCGCCAGCGACAACGCCGTGCGCCAGAGCTAGCACGGAATCCGGTGCCAGCGGGGGGCGCTGCATTTCCGGATGGCGCAGGACCCAAGACAGGAACGCGAATCCCTCGACCTCCCCGAAGGCCGGTGGCTTGCCGCCGTACCGCACGGCGGCGCCGCGGGTCGCGAGGTAGCCGCCGAGCATCGGTGGCAGGTGGTGCGGCGGGATGCCGGAGATGACGCTCATGAACGTGAGCCGATCGGGCTGTTCGTCGCCGCCCGCCAACGCGTCCAGCGGTGGGTTCGGCGACTGCGACCCTGCCTCGGCGTACATGTTGATGGCCAGCCTGCGGTAGCCGTCGTGCTGGCGCCGGACCCGCCGTTCGTACTCCTGGACCAGGCCCGTGGTCTGTGCCGGTTCGGTCAGCGCCGCGTGCACCGTACGGGCCGCCAACTGTCCGAAGTGGACAGCGAGCTGCACGCCGGGAGCCAGTATCGGGTCGACGAAGCCGGCCGCGTCTCCGGCGAGCAACCAACCCGGGCCGCCGATCCGGCGACTGAGCTGAGCGCTGGCACCGGCGGATCGCACCGGACCGGATCGCCGGGCATCGCCCAACAGTTCCCGCACGAGCGGGCTCCGGCCGAGCGCGCCGCGGTACGCCGCCTCGGCGTCCGCCGGTGGCGCGCCTCCTGGCCCGACCATCCCGACGCCGACCACGTTTTCTTTGTCGTCAACCGGCAGGTACCACCACATCGGAGAACCGCCGACGAACAGCGTGTTGCCCGCCGCCCGGCCGGGCAACCGGAGCCCGCCATGCCAGTACGCCCACACCGCGTGGTAGTCCAGCGCTGGGTCGGTATCGAGCAGGTCCCGTTGGCGCGCCAGCACGGCATCTCGCCCGGTCGCGTCCACCACCCATGAGGCTTCGACGTCGCACCGCGATCCGCCGTCCGCGAGGTAGCTGACCCTCACCCGGTCGCAGCTGAGCAACACCCGGTCGACCCGGCAGCCCGTCCGTACCGTGGCCCCGGCCTGCGCCGCCGTCTCCTGCACCTGCCGGTCCAGGTCGGCACGGCGCACCTGCCATGCGGCCGCATCGGCGTAGTACGTGGCGAACGGCGGACGGTCGCCCCAGACGAACGTCGCGCCGGACTTGCCGACGAACCCCGCAGTTCGTAGGTCGATCCCGTACGACTCGAATGCCGCGCACGCGGTCGGCGACAGCGACTCGCCGATGCGGTAACGCGGCTGCGGCTCGGCATCGAGCAGCAGCACCCGACGCCCACTACGGGTTAGCTCGATGGCGCAGACCGCGCCCGCGGGTCCGCCGCCCGCGACCACCACATCCCACTCGGTCACCGCCGATCGCCCTCCTCAGCGGCGGCCTTCTCCGGCGCGGCCTTCTCCGGGGCGGCCTTCTCCGGGGCGGCGGGGGCCGGCGGCCCCTTCTCCGGCTGGGCGGCGGCGGAGAACGCCAGCTGCGCTCGCCCGTCGTCATCCAGGACCACCAGGGTCAGGTCCGGCTCGCCGCTCATTTCTTTGCCACCAGTACGGCGGACAGCGGCGAAACGTCGGCCACCGACACGTCACGGAACCCGATCTCGCGAAGCCAGCGCTCGGTGGTGGCTTGACCGTGTGGTTCGCCGCCCTGAGTGTTGTTGATGAGCAGGATCAGCCCGAACTGGTACGGGAAAGGCGCACCGGCCCGCTCAGGCAGGTGGCTGTGAATCACCAGCAGACCGTCGGTGGGCAGCCATTCGTAGACGTGCGCGAGCAGGCCGCGGGCCCGATCGCGGTCGAAACCCTGGATGACATGGGACAGCAGCGCCACATCGCAGTCCGGGAACCGATCCGCGAAGATGTTCCCCGGCCGCACGGTCACCCGCTGGGCCATCCCGGCCTCGGCCACGAACTCCTTGGCCACCTCGGCGATCGCGGGCTGGTCGACCGCGCTCACCCGCAGGCTCGGGTTGGCCTTCGCAAAACTTATCGAGTACGCGCACGACGCGCAGCCGAGGTCGATCAGGTGGCGGCGACCGGCGAGGTCCACCTGTGCGGCCAGGTCCTCGGCCATCAGCTGCGCGCTGGCCCGGAACACCTCGGCCCAACGGCGCGCCCAGACCTGCGGGCCGGCCTGGAACTGGCCGGTGTACTGCTCACCGAGGTCGACCGGCGCGTCGGCGCGCAGCGCCTCCTCGAGCCTGGTCAGTTTGTTGTAGTGGTCGTCCTGATGGCGGGCCAAAGCGCCGAGATAGCGCGAGCTCGAACTCACCAGAAACGCAGTGGACAGAGGGGTGTTCGCGTACTCATCGCCGTCCCGGGTGACGATCTCCTCCCCCTCCAAGGCGAGTAGAAGTACCCGGGCCGCACGCGCCGGCAGATCGATCTTCGACCCGACCGCCTCGGCCGTCGCCGGTCCGGCTGCGAGCACGTCGAAGACACCCAGCTGTACGGCGACGAATATGGCCTTCGACGACAGGTACCCGGTCATCAGCCGGTGCAGCCGTACCCCGTCGAGCGTCGCGGTCGTCATCTTGTGATCGTATTGCCGCGACGACGCTGCTCTGCTGGGAGAAACCCTGGTCTCAATGCCCATCCCGATCGACGACGTCGGCCACCAGAACGTGATCGGCGAACCTGCTGGAGAACCGGCCGAGCGGCGACATCGGGCCACACTCGGCGACCGCGACCACCCGGGGGTTGGCCAGCAATCGGTTGCGCCCCAACCGAATGAGCCCGCCGCTCCCGTTCGAGAGCACATTGCGGACCCAATCCGACTGCCGGCCGTAGCTCAGCACGATGAGGACCTCGCCTCCGCGGCGAAAGGCGAAAACCGGTGTCCGGTACGGCCGGCCGCTGGCCCGGCCCTCGTGCTTGACGACGGCGAACGGCGGCAGAACATGCGCAACCGGCCGCAGGACCGGGTTGGCGACAAAGCGGTTCAGGCGAGCCATCCTCCGCGGGAACACATCGCCATGCTATAGGTAGCGACGCTAGCCTACAACCCGGCACCTACCGCGGTCACGGCTTCGCCCAGTTCCCCTTCCAGCCCGCGTAGAGCTCGCCGAGCATGTCGTCCCACTGCTGCCGGGTCCGGTAGACGGCGTACGGCACCGGGTGGATCAGCGCCTCCGAGGTCCAGACGATGTGGAGCTGTCCATCCGGACGGATCTGGCCGATCCGGGCGGTCTTCCACAGGTGCAGGTTTTGCGGTGTCCAGCGCGTCGGCCGCCCGGACCGCCTGACCCCACAGGTGCACGCTGACATACGCGCACTCCATCGGATCCCCGATCACCCGCCCGGCGCCGAAGCGCTGCCGGAACCGCCGTACGAAGCTCTGGTCCTCCGGTGTGTCGATGCTCTGGAAGTAGTTGAGCCCGACATAGTCACCCGCCATCTGCTTCGGGTTGAGCAAGGGCACCACCGCACCGCCGATCATCAGCGGGCTGAGCAGCCACACCGACAGCGTGGTACGGGCCAGCAACAGCTGGGCGGCGCCGAGCGCGAGCACGCCGACGGCAACCTGCAGCAGCCACCTCGCGTTGCGGCGTAGCTGCGCGCCCGCCTCCCGGCCGCGAGCCCGGCCCTGGAAACTCAACCGGAAGAAACCGATCACGCCATGAGCTCCGTTACCGCGCGGACGATCCGGTCGACCTCCGCGTCGGTGAGCCCGGCGTGCAGGGACAGCCGGACCAGCGCGCGGTGCCGGTTGGTGGCGGGCGGCCCGAAGACCGAGCCGAAGACGCCACGCGCTTCAAGCGCATCGCGCAGCCGCATCGCCTGCAGCTCCTCGCCGGCCACCAGCGAGACGATCTGCGACTGGCTACCGCCGATGTCGACGCCGGCGGCCAGCAGGCCGGTGCGGACCCGGGCCGACACCTCACGCAGCCGGACCCGCCGGTGCTCCTCGACCTGAATCACCCGCAAGGCCGCGGACAGGCCGGCCACGTCGTGCGGCAGCAAGGTCGAGCTGAAAATCGCCGGCAGCGCGGTGTACCGGAAATAGTCGGCGAACCGTGCGCCACAGGTGAGCAGCCCGGCGCGGCCGGCGAACGCCTTGGACAGGCTCGCGGTGATGAAGCCCACGGCCGCGGTCAACCTCAGCTGCCGGACCAGGCCGCCGCCGTACGGTCCGTGCGTGCCGAGCGAATGGGATTCGTCCACCACGACGACGCAGCCGTACTCGCCCGCGAGCTCGACGATGTCGACCAGCGGGCACACCGTACCGTCGCCGCTGTAGACCGAATCGACCACCACGATGCCCGGTCCCGACGACCGCAACCGGGTACGGAGATGCTCGGCCGTGTTGTGTCTAAAGTGGACTACCCGAGCGCCGGCGATCCGGGCACCTTCCCACAGCGACATGTGCGCGCGGGTGTCGATGTAGACGGTGTCGCCCGGGCCGGCGATCGTCTGCAGCAACCCGGTGTTCGCTGCCCAGCCGCTCTGGCACAGCACCACCCGGTCGACTCCGAGGTGCTCTGCGAACTGCCGCTCCAGCACGTGCTGCGGGTCGCTGTCGTCGCGCACGAAGATGCCAGACATCAGTACGCCGTTGCCGACCGTGCGCAGCGAAGCGACCTGGGCGTGCAGGATCTCCGGATGACCCGCGATGCCGAGGTAGTCGTTGCTGTACACGAGCACAGCGTCCGGGCCGGGCGCGCCGCCCTTGCACATCTCGCGCCCGGCCCAGGTGCCGAAGTAGCGTTCCCGGTAGAACTCCTCGACCCGGGTACCCGCGGTGTCCGGGGTCAGCGCAGGGTGCCGAACAGGTGGTTGCCCGGCGCATCCGGGTCCGCGCTGGTGTAGAACTCGTGCGCGGCGGCCGCCAGCTCGTCACGGCTCAGGTGACCGTCGCCGTCCCGGTCCAGCAGCTTGAAGGTGGCGTCGGCCTCGTCCGCCGGTGTGCCGTACCCGTGCTGGATCTGGCGGAACTCGGCCATGTCGACGACGCCGTTGCCGTCCTGGTCGCACAGGCTCACGATGGCGTCGACGGCAGGCTGGAAGAACGCGTCATACTTGGCCCGATCGGTGAACGCGGTGGCCATCCCGGCGCGGAACTCCTCCGGTGAGATCCGGCCATCGCCGGAGGTGTCCATTGTGTCCACGAGCACCGTCCACAGCCGACGGAACGTGTCCGCCACCGCGGCCGCCCGCGGCGAACCCGGCTCGTGGCCGAATCCCGCGGCGACGTGCGCGCCGAGCGCGAGCAGGTCACCCTCCTCGATGTACCCGTTGCCGTCCAGATCCATGTGCCCGAACGACTTGTTCAGCTTGCGCTCCAGCAGGTCCCCGCTCATCCCCGTCCCCCCTCGATGCCCGATGTGGGCCATTCAGAATGATCTAGCCTATAGCCGTAACGGGCCCGGTCGCGCGAAGGTCACGGCGCGTCGTTCGGCGGCTCTCCCGACCGAGATCACGTGTACCCTGTGGGCGTCGCCCCAGACCCGGTGTCCGCACACCCAGCCGTTCGACGACGAAGGAGCGACGGGATGTCCAAGAATCCGGTGGTGCCTGGGCGGATGACTGCCGACCTCGATGGCGAGTTCGTGGTGTTCCTGATCGGGATGCGGATCAACAAGCCTGGCGTTTGCCGGGGAGCACCTGCCGGTGGCGCGGAAGGGCGAAGCATTGGCGGACCGGCTGCAGCCTCACGTGGCGGAATGAACGTCCAGGGTCTAGTCCACGAACGGGTACGGGATGGGCTGCAGCCCCTCCTCCCCCAGCCACCAATGCG
>DASRRF010000639.1:0-2104 GCA_035695905.1 Micromonosporaceae bacterium
CTCATCGATTTCGTGGATGTCGGACCGACCAACGCCGGCCTCCCAAGCGAGGTATGCTGCGGCGTTTCGCCGGCGGGCCGCGGCCTCGCCGACGATCACCATCACCAGAAGGTAGCAGAATGGGCCGGACCATCCCGGGACACCGCCGGCCGCGAATCGGGTCGCACTACGCTCATTGGCGTGAGCCGTCGCGCAAAGATCGTCTGTACCCTGGGCCCCGCGACCGCGACCCCGGAACGCGTCCGCGGCCTGGTCGACGCGGGCATGGATGTGGCCCGGTTGAACTTCAGCCACGGCAGCCACGCCGAGCACGAGGCCGTGTACGGGATGGTCCGGCAGGCGGCCGAGGCGAGCGGGCGGGCCGTCGGCATCCTCGCTGACCTGCAGGGGCCGAAGATCCGGCTCGGCCGGTTCGCGGACGGGCCGGTGCAGTGGCGTACCGGCGAGACGATCGTGATCACCGGCGAAGACGTCCCGGGCACGCACGACCGGGTCTCGTGCACGTACCGCCGGCTGCCCGCCGAGGTGAAGGTCGGCGACCGGCTGCTGGTCGACGACGGCCGGGTCGCTCTGGAGGTGAAGGCGGTCAGCGGGCAGGAGATCAGCTGCCTGGTCGTCGAGGGCGGGATGGTCTCCGACCACAAGGGCATCTCGTTGCCGAACGTCGCGGTCAGCGTGCCGGCGCTGTCCGAGAAGGACGCCGACGACCTACGGTTCGCTCTCGGTCTCGGGGTGGACCTGGTCGCGCTGTCGTTCGTCCGCTCGCCCGAGGACATCACGCGGGTGCATCAGATCATGGACGAGCTGGGGGTACGCCGGCCGGTGCTCGCCAAGATCGAGAAGCCGGAGGCGGTAGCCCAGCTGGAGTCGATCGTACACGTGTTCGATGGAATCATGGTGGCCCGCGGTGACCTCGGGGTTGAGCTACCTCTGGACCAGGTACCGCTGGTGCAGAAGCGGGCTGTCCAGATCTGCCGGGAGCACGCCAAGCCGGTGATCGTGGCGACCCAGATGCTGGACTCGATGATCGAGAACTCCCGGCCGACCCGGGCCGAGACGAGCGACGTGGCCAACGCGGTGCTCGACGGTGCCGACGCGGTGATGCTCTCCGGCGAGACGAGCGTGGGCAAGTACCCGGTGCTCACCGTCGCCACGATGGCCAGGATCATCGCGACCACCGAGGGCGGCGCATTCTCCGTACCCCGGCTTCAGCATGATCCGCGGACCCGCGGTGGCGCGATTGCCCAAGCCGCCGCGCAGATCGCGCAGGCGATCAGCGCCCAGGCGCTGGTCGCGTTCACCCAGACCGGGGACACCGTACGGCGTTTGGCCAGGCTGCACTGCGCGCTGCCGCTGCTGGCCTTCACCCCGGAGCCGGCGGTACGCAACCAGCTCGCCCTGTCCTGGGGGGTCGAGACGTTCCTGGTGCCGGTCGTGCTCCACACTGACGACATGTTCCGGCAGGTGGATCACGCGGTGCTCGGTCTGGGCCGGGCGGCGGCCGGCGACTGTGTGGTCATCGTGGCGGGTAGCCCGCCGGGGATCCCCGGGTCGACGAACACGCTGCGGGTACACCGGCTCGGCTCGCTGTCGGACGCGCAGTGAGCGAGCGTAGCGAGCGAACCATCATGCTCAGCAGTGGGCGCGAGCGGCGCCTCCGAGCGGAACGCGAGGAGGCGCCGTGACCGCGCCGATCGCCGGCCAGGTCGCGGTCGACGCGCTGCTCGATGTGCTGGACCTGGAGGAGCTGGACACCGGTACGTTCCGCGGGGTGAGCCCGGCGGTCGGGCTGCAGCGGGTGTTCGGCGGCCAGGTGGCCGGCCAGGCACTGGTCGCCGCCGGTCGTACGGTGGATCCGGAGCGCCGGGTGCACTCGTTGCACGGGTACTTCGTCCGCCCCGGCGATGCCACCGAACCGATCACGTACTCGGTGGAGAACATCCGGGACGGGCGGTCGTTTTCGGTACGCCGGTCGGTGGCGGTCCAGCACGACAAGCCGATCTTCTTCATGTCCGCCTCGTTCCACGGGCACGAGGAGGGGCTCGAACACCAGGCACCGGCCCCGCTGGACGTGCCGCCGCCGGACGAGGTGCCGACGATGTCC
>DASRRF010000640.1:0-2899 GCA_035695905.1 Micromonosporaceae bacterium
GATCTCCCGCCGGCGCTCGGCGATCTCGCGGAAGCCGGGCAGGACCGGCAGCTCCTCGTCCATATCAGAAACGATATACCCGCTAGGCCAGTCCAGGTGCGGTACGGTACATCGGTCGCGGGGGATACAGACGACTATCCATTGAAGGTCGATGGCAGCGACGCGGGTCTACCTCCTGCTCACGACGGTCGGTGCCGCCGTCAGCTTCCTCGTCGGCTCATACTTCCTGCTCGGACCGCAGGTGGCCATCGTCGTCAACGACTGCGCCCAGCTCGCGGCCGGGCTGCTGGCCGCCGGTTGCTGCTGGTGGACCGCCCGTGGCCGGCCCCGCGCCGGGCGTACCTGGCGGCTGCTGCTCGGCATCGGCATGGCCGGCCGGAGCGCCGGGCAGGCGATCTGGTCGTGGTACCAGATCTTCGGCGATCGCGCCCTGCCCTCGCCGTCCTGGGCGGACTTCGGCTATCTCGTCCTGCCCGGGTTCGCGTTCGCCGCGCTGCTCGCGTTCCCGCGGGACGGTGCCGGTACGCCGTCGCGCCGATCCACCCTGGTACTCGTACTCGACGGTCTGATCGTCGTCGGGTCGCTGTTCATCCTGACCTGGACGACCACGCTCGGCGCGGTCGTCGAGGCGGACGCGCCGACCTGGCCGGCGTTCGTGGTCGCGATCGCCCACCCGCTCGCCGACCTCGTGCTCGTGGTGATCGTGGTCCTGCTGGTGGCATCCAACTGGATCGCCCGCCGGCACCGCCCGCAGCTCGTCCTGCTCGGCATCGGACTGGTCGCACTGTCCTTTTCGGACAGTATCGTCGCCTACCTCGTGGCGAGCGGAGCGACCTCGATGCCGGCGATCGCGGACGCCGGTTTCGTGGTCGGACCGATGTTCATCGCGGTGGCCGCGCTCGAATGCGGGCGTACCACGGAGCGGGCCGCCGAAGGCCCCGGGCTACGCGAGAACGAGTGGCCGCACCTGCTCCTGCCCTACTTGCCGCTGGCCGCGACCGGAGTGCTGATCCTGCTGCAAACCGTTGGCGGCAACGGTCCGGGCACCGTGGAAATCTACTTGGGACTGCTGGTCATCTTCCTGGTCGTTGCCCGCCAGCTGATCACGCTGCTGGAGAACACCGCGTTGCTGGACAGCGTGCGCGAGGGCCAGCAGCGCCTTGCGTACCAAGCGTTCCACGACTCGCTCACCGGCCTGGGCAACCGTGCGCTGTTCCGCGACCGGCTCATCCACGCGGTCGAGCTGCACCATCGCGACCACCGCCGGGTGGCCCTGCTCTTCGTCGACCTCGACGACTTCAAGCTGGTCAACGACAGCCTCGGGCACATGGCCGGCGACGTCGTACTGCGGGCGGTCGGCGAGCGGCTGACCGCGGCCGTACGCAACACCGGCACCGTCGCGCGGCTCGGCGGCGACGAGTTCGGCGCGCTACTGGACGGCGTCGAGCTACCCGAACGGGTGGCCCAGCGGGTGCTGGACGCGTTGCGTACCCCGTTCGATGTCGGCGGCCAGCAGATCACCGTCGGCGCCAGCCTGGGCGTGGTGATCGCGGACGCGCCCGAACCGGACCTGACCGCCGACGCGCTGCTGCGCCGGGTGGATGCCGCGATGTACGACGGCAAGCGTAACGGCAAGGGCGGCCTGGTCATCTACTCATCCGGACTCGCCGCCGGCCTGGCCAACCCGGACCTGCCGACCCTGCTCGCGGCCGCCCTGCGCGGCGAATCCGGGGCCGGGGCGATCGAAGTTCAGTACCAGCCGATCGTACGGATGGACGACGGCGTAACGGTCGCCGTTGAGGCGCTGGCCCGGTGGACGAACCCGACGCTGGGCTGCGTACCGCCGGACGTGTTCGTGGCCGCCGCCGAGCGCTCCGGACTCGTTGCGTCGCTGGACAACCTGGTACTCGACCGGGCCTGCCGGGACGTCGCGATGCTGCCCAGACAGAACGGGTACGGGGCGATCGGGGTACACGTGAACGTATCCGCAAGCCGCCTGGGCTGCCCGTTCCTGGAGGCCCGGGTCCGCGACTCGCTGACCCGGCACCGGCTGCCGGGCAACCGGCTGGTCCTGGAAATCACCGAAACCAGCCGGATCCAGGATCTGGACGCCGCGGCCGCCTCCACCCAACGGCTACGCGAGCTGGGCGTGAGGCTCGCGCTCGACGACTTCGGCACCGGTTACAACACCCTGGCCCACCTGCACGCGTTGCCGGTCGACATCGTCAAGCTGGACCAGGCGCTCACCGCGATCGACGGCGACGTGCAGCGCACCGAGGCGCTGGGCAGGTCGGTGGTGTCGATCTCGCGCGCACTCGGCATGTCGGTCATCGCCGAGGGTGTGGAGACCTTTGCCCAGGCCAATACGCTGGCCAGTTGGGGCTGCAGCCTCGGTCAGGGATTCCTCTATGGACGGTCGGTGCCGATCGAGGAGCTGCGCGCGGTCACCGCGGAACTGCCCCGCCGGTCGTTGCCGGCGGCCCCGAGCCGGGTCGGCGCTTCCTGATCCATGCTAGAGCGCGCCTGTTCAGAGCGCGCGGCGCAGCCATTCTTCGACGCCGGCAATGTGTACCGTGGCCCAGCTCCGTGCCACCTCCGGCTCGCGGGCGACGAGCGCCGCGTGGATGGCCTGGTGTTGTTCGAGGGTACGGGCAACGGCGCCCTCTTGGGTGAGCCCGCGCCACATCCGCGCACGCAACGTCGGGGCGGAAAGGCTCTCGATGAGCGAAGCGAGCGCCGGGTTGCCGGAACCGAGGGCGATCCGGCGGTGGAACTCGAGGTCCACCGCGATCAGCTCGGGCAGCTCGGTCTTCTCGTTGACCTGCTCGAGCAGCGTGCCGATATCGGCGATGTCGGCGTCGGACATCGCATGCGCGGCCATCGCGGTGGCCACCGGCTC
>DASRRF010000641.1:0-2970 GCA_035695905.1 Micromonosporaceae bacterium
GTGCGAGCCGATGAACCCGGCGCCGCCGGTGACCAGGATCCGCATCACGGCCTGCAGACGAAGCTCATGAAGTACCGCTGCGCGCAGAAGCTCACCGGTTCACCGAGGACCGCGCGTACGACGGACTCGACCTGCGTACGGGGCAGCAGCTGGGTACGGTACGACCGGGCCCTGACCCGGCCACCGGAGAGCCGGATCGCCAGAGCGGCGGCGAAGAACGCGCAGGTGCTCGTCGCGTGCCGGACCGGCCCGTACCGCATCCGCTGGAACTCGTGGAAGTGGTCGGCGGTCCACACGTTGCCGATGAGAATGCCGCCCGGCGCGACGAACGAGCGCAGCCGGGTCAGCACCGACCGCATGTCGCCGAGGTGGTGGATCGCGTCGACGCAGAGCACGAGATCCGCCGTACCAACGCCGTTGTCCGCCCAGAAGTCGCCCTGCACGAGCCTCAGGTTCTCGTGCCGCACCCGTTGCCGGGCAATGTCCAGCGCCGAGGAGGAGATGTCCATCGCGACGATCTCGCGGGCCGGGGTGAGGCTGGCCGCGGCGGCGGTGAACTCGCCGGTACCGCAGCCGAACTCCAGAACCCGCTCGGCCGAAGCACCGTACCGGGAAAGGTACCCGGTGATGGCTGCCTTCTGGTCGATGAAGCTGCCGGCCAGTACCGGGTGGCGTTCCGCGGCGTCCCGGTCCCAGAACCGCCGGCGCCAGTACGCCCGGCCGTCCGGTGGCAGCCCGCGCAGGATGGTCTGCCCAGAGCGGGCCAGAATCTCCGCCAGCATGCGGCGATCGTGGCAGGCGCCGATCAGGATCGGCTCCCGGTCCGCGCCTCAGCGTTTCCTTGGCCGGCCGTTACCTGCGTTGCGCACCATCGATGCCATGCGGGTCATGTTTGCCACTTGGGAAGGGGCAACCCACTTGTTCCCGGCGGTCCCGCTCGGCTGGTCGTTCTACGCCGCCGGCCACGATGTCCGGGTGGCTTGCCATCCCGGGCTGGTGGACAGGGTCGTCGAGGCCGGGCTGCCGGCGGCCGCGGTCGGCAAGGACTACGACGTTGCCGGGCGGATCAAGCAGGATCCCACCCAGCTGAAGTTCACCCAGAACGCCCCGTTGGAAACGGTCGTAGCCGAGATGCGGCGGTCCTTCGCGCTGCTGTCCGGCTTCAACGACGCGGTGGTCGGGGACATGGTTGCGTTCGCCCGGCGCTGGCGTCCGGACCTCGTCATCTGGGACCCCATCATGTTCGGCGGTGTGGTGGCGGCGCGCGCCGTCGGTGCGGCCGACGCCCGGTTGCTGTGGGGACCGGACCTGTTCACGCACCGCCGGCAGACGGTCCACCCGAAGATCTCGCAGCTAGCCGCGATGGGCGGAAACCCTGTCCTGGATTGGCTCGGTGGGGTGTACCAGCAGTTCGGACTCGAGTTCGACGAGAACGACCTGATAGGTCGCTGGACCATCGACCCGTGCCCGCCCAGCATGCGCCTTCCGGTGCAATGCGATCGGGTGCCGATGCGCTATGTCCCGTACAACGGGCCGGCCGTGGCACCGGACTGGCTGCTCGACCCGCCGGCGCGACCACGGATCTGCCTTACTCCCGGCACCTCGTCGATCCGGCTCACCGGCGCGGACACGCTGCCGATGGAGGCGGCGCTGCATGCGCTCGGCGGTTTGGACGCCGAGGTCGTTGTCGGGCTCACCGCCGCGCACCGCGGGAAACTGACGAACATTCCGGCGAACGTCCGGCTCGTCGAGGCCATGTCGTTCCACCTGCTGCTGCCGACCTGCTCGGCGGTCGTCCACCACGGTGGGGCAGGCACCACGATGACCGCGGCGGTACACGGCGTGCCGCAGCTGGTCATCCCGGACGTCGCCGATCAGACCACGAATGCCAAACAACTCGCCGGCACAGGCGCGGGCATCTCTCTGCTCGCCGACGAGGCGGATCCGGACGCCATCCGGGACAGCGTGACCCGACTGCTCGGGGACGAGTCGTTCGCTGCCGCGGCGACGGCGCTCCAGGAGGAGATCCGCCAACAGCCGAGCCCGCCTGAAGTCGTACGCACGCTGGAGGAGCTGGTGTCCGCCCAACCCGAGAGGAGTGGCTGGTGAACACGACCGACGTCGTGGTGATCGGTGCCGGCCCGGCGGGCTGCGCCGCTGCCGCACTGCTGGCACGCGAGGGCCATCGGGTGGTGGTTCTGGAAAAGGAGAAGTTCCCGCGGTACCACATCGGCGAGTCGCTGATTTCCGGATGCCTCTCCGTGTTGGACGACCTCGGGCTCGCTGAGCGCATGAACGAGCTCGGCTTCACCAAGAAGTACGGCGGCACGCTGCTGTGGGGCCAGGATGGCAAGTGGGGCTTCCGGTTCGCCGACGGCGGCGCGTACGAGCACGCGTACCAGGTGCGCCGGGCGGACTTCGACGCGCTTCTGCTGGCCCGTACCCGCGAATGGGGCGCACACGTCATCGAGGAGGCGGTGGTCAAGGACATCGAGTTCGACGGCGACCGCGCGGTCGGTGTGACGTTCACCCGTAAGGGCGAGGCGAGCAACGAGCAGATCCGATGCACCTACCTGGTCGACGCGTCCGGCCAGGGCCGGGTGTTGGGTCGCCGGTTCGACATGGTGGGCTGGCACGAGGACCTGCGCAACGTGGCCGTGTGGAGCTATTACCAGGGCTGCCAGCTCCAAGACGGGCTGGAGGCGGGCGACATCATCATCGAGAACCGGCCGGAGGGCTGGTTCTGGTTCATCCCGCTCAGCGACGGCACGGTCAGCATCGGGTACGTGACATCGACGGAGAGCCTGCGCGCCTCCGACCGGTCTCCCGAGAGCCTGTTCCACCTCGAGCTCGACGGCTCCTCGGAGGTGAAGATGCGTACCGCCGACGCCCATCGGGTCAGCGCGTTCCGGACCACCCGGGACTGGTCGTACACCTGCGGCCGGTTCCACGGTCCGGGCTGGGTGCTGG
>DASRRF010000642.1:0-4774 GCA_035695905.1 Micromonosporaceae bacterium
CGCCAGGTCGCGGCGACCCGGGAGCGATGCCGGTTGGAGAAGAACGTCACGGTCGCCGAGTCCACCGCCGGCCGGTCGATGTCCAGCGCGTAGCCGGTCTTCGCGACCGCGGACAGCACCCTGATCTCGCCGCGCGCGAACCAGATCGTCGTCTCGCCACCCTGCAGCCGGAATGTGCGGCGGTACGCCGTACCCCCGCGCCCATCAGGTTCTGCGATCCAGCCGGTGCCCGCCGGGGAGGGTGAGCTGGACGGCGCCGGGTGGGCCACCACGCTGGGTGACGGGCTGGCGGCCGGTGACGGCGCGGCGGATGCCGCGCTGGTCGGCGGCAAAGCCGGGGTCGGAGCGGCCCGGCGCAGCTCCGCGGCGGACAGCGGGGTGGTCCGCGCCGGCACCGCGGCCGAGAGCACCGAGCTGATGCCGAGCCAGGACGCGCCCACCGTGAGCGCGGTGGCCACGCCCCAGGCGATCAGATACCCGAACCGGCGGGGCACCCTCGTATCTTGCCTGAAGGACTACGGTCACACCATGGCGCACGTCCTGCTCGTCGAGGACGACCACATCATGCGCGGTGCGCTGCAGCGGTCGCTGACCACCTGCGGGCACACCGTTCATGCGGTGGGTACCGCGCTGGACGCGTTACGCAGAGTAGCTGCGGCCGCGCCCGATGTGGTCGTGCTGGACCTTGGGCTGCCGGACCTTGACGGTGCGGACGCCCTGCGGATGCTGCGGGGCATCTCGGATACCCCGATCATCGTGGCCACGGCCCGCGATGACGAGGCCGACATCGTGCGCCTGTTGAAGGCCGGCGCGGACGACTACATGGTCAAGCCGTTCACCGGCGCGCACCTGGACGCCCGGGTCACCTCGGTGCTGCGCCGTACCGGCCGCGCGGCGCAGGACGTGCCGCCGGCCGCGATCGAGGCCGGCGGGCTGCGGGTGGACATCGCGCAGCGCCAGGCCCACCTCGATGGCACCCCGCTGGCGTTGACCCGCAAGGAGTTCGACCTGCTCGCCTACGTCGCGGCCCGGGCCGGGCGGGTGGTGTCGCGCCGTGAGCTGCTGGAGGAGGTATGGCGACAGCCGTCCGTCGGGGACGACCAGACGATCGACGTGCACCTGTACTGGTTGCGCCGCAAGCTCGGGGAGAACGCGGCGCACCCGAGGTTCCTGCACACCGTGCGGGGGGTAGGGGTCAGGTTCGCGGTGCCGGACTGAGGGCCGCGCTCGCGCTCGTGTCGATCGCGGTCACCTCGCTGGTGGCGCTCGCCTTCCTCATCCCGCTGGCGCTGGTCGTCCAGCAGCTGGCCCGCGAGCGCGCACTGGCCGACGCGGAACGGCAGGCCGCCATCGTGGTCGCGGTGCTCGCGGTGACCACGGATCCGGTCGCGGTCGAGCGGGCGGTCGCGGCGACCGGCGACGCGGCCGCGGATCGGGTCGCGGTACACGGGCTGGAGTCCGACGGACCACCCACCGGCGTCGCCCGGGCCCGGCCCGAGGACATCCGGCTCGCCGCGGAGCAGTCACACGCGGTCATCGTGGATGTCCCGGGCGGGCTGGCCTACCTGGAACCGGTGGATATCGGCCTCGCCCCGGCGGCCGTCGTCGAGGTGTTCATCCCCGCGGCCGAGCTGTCCAAGGGGGTACGCGAAGCGTGGTACGCGCTGGCCGCGGTCGGCCTCGGCCTGGTGGCGGTCTCGGTGCTGGTCGGGGACAAGCTGGCGGCCAAGGTGGTGGGTTCCGCCCGGGGGCTGGCCGCGGCGGCCGGCGCGCTCGGCGACGGCGACCTGGACGTCCGGGTACGGCCGAGCGGCCCGCGCGAGCTGGCCGAGGCGGGTACCGCGTTCAACACGATGGCCGACCGGGTCGCGGTGCTGCTCGCTACCGAACGCGAGCTGATCGCGGACCTGTCGCACCGGCTGCGTACCCCGCTGACCGTGCTGCGGCTGGAGGTGGAGACGATTTCCGAGGCGCCGCGGGTACGCCATGCGGTGGACGCGCTCGAGGCGGAGGTCGACGACCTGATCCGTACCGCCCGGTTACCCGCGGTGGCCAAGGCCGCCGGGGTCGCCTGGTGCGACGCCGCGGACGTGGTACGCAACCGGATGTCGTTCTGGTCCGCGGTCGCCGAGGACCAGGGGCGGGCCTGCGCGGTCTACGGCACCGACGGGGCCGCCCCGGTACCGGTGCCGGGTACGGACCTGGCCGCGGCGATCGACGCGTTGCTGGGCAACGTGTTCCGGTACACGCCGCAGGGCACCCCGGTGGAGGTCGCGGTGGCCCGGCGGGACGGCTACGTGAGCGTACGGATCGAGGATGCCGGGCCGGGCATCCCCGATCCCGACTGGGCGCTGCGCCGCGGCGCGAGCGAGGCGGGCTCGACCGGGCTCGGCCTGGACATCGTGCGGCGGGTGACGGTCGCCGGCGGCGGCAGCCTGAACATCGACCGGGGCCGGCTCGGTGGGGCGAGCGTCGTACTGCTCTTCGCCGACGGCGCAACCTTTGCCGAGCCGGCCAGAACCCCCCGGCGCAGGCTCGCTGTGCGGCGCCGCAATTCTTCCTTAGATCTCGGTTAAACCGTCCCTCGGCGACGGCCGGCTGGCTAGTGTCAGGCGCGATCGCTGCTGGACGCGCCGGAACAGGTCCCAGTTCCCACTGCCGGCGCATCCCCCGCACGGTGGGGTCGGTCCCGCCCCCCACAGTCAGGCCTCGGCCCCACCGTTGCGGTCATCGTTGCTCGCCCCGCCGCATGACGCGCCGGTGCTAGCATCGGCCGCTGTGGTGGATCAAACCCCTCCCGCCCCGCCCACCCGTTCCGACGCCGTGAAGGTCGGGCTTGGACGGTCCAATGCGGTCGTTGCCCTGGCCGTGCTGGCCTTCCTCTGCCTCCTGGCCGGGGCCGCCGGCCTCGGCGCGTTGACGTCAACGCAGATGTCGGGCCGGATCCTCAGCGGCGCTATCGCCGCCGCATTCGCGATCCCGCTGGTGATGATGCTCCGCGCGCTGCCGCGGTTCGTCAGCCCGCGCTACGTCACTTTCGACCCGGCCGGCCTGCACATCCAGCACGGCGACGAAGAGGTGGTACTGCCGTGGCCGGAGCTGGCTGCCGAGGCGTTGCAGGTAGCGGGAAGCGCCGGCTCGCGTTGGAGATCTTTCCGGTACGGCCGGACGCCGCGCAGCGCTACCCGCGACTCAAGCCGTACTGGAAGAGCCAGGAGCCGCCGGCGCCCGGACTCTCCGCGTTGCGTTGGGGTTTCCGGCTGCCGCCGGTCGTCTCGATCGCCCGCGAGATCGGTCGGGGAGCACAGACGTTCCAGCCGGCCATGGAGCGAGCCCGGCTAGTCGTCGGGTTCGCGGGGTCTGGGGTGGGGTAGCGGTTCGATGATCGGTGCTGGGTGTACGTGGTAGGTCTGGCCGAGCCGGCTGATCCACACGAAGTGGCCGGGTCGGGGTTGGCGCAGTTGCCAGTCGCCGTCGTGTCTGAGCCGGTGGTCGTGGCGGCAGGTACAGCCCAGGTTCGCCGCGATGGTCGGCCCGCCCGCGCCGTGCTCGATGCTGTGGTCGGTATCGGTGTTGCGGGCCGGGGCGCGGCAGGTCGGGAACACACAGGTACGGTCCCGGGCCTGTACCAGCCGGCGCAGTGCCGCCCCCGGCAGGCGGCGGGTCGGATCGGCCTGGGCGGCCGGGTCACCGGCGTTGTCCAGGTGGGTGAGCAGCTCCGCGACCACGGGTGCCCAGTCGCCCGACCGATGTGCCTGTGTCGCTAGGGCACGCAGCATGCGCTCGGGTACCTGGATCTCCACGACTCCGGCCCGGCCATCGCGGGGGAGGCCGGTGGGGCGGCGGCGCAGGATCCCGACACCGGACAGATGTCCGCCGGAGTCGGTGAGTACGAATCGCCACTGCCCGGCGGTGTGTTGGGCTACCAGGCTGCGGGCCAGTTCGGCGTGCACCGGTCCCCAGCCGGCCAGCTCGCCGGGATGCCGATCGAGACCGAGCAGGGTGCTGAGCCGGACCCGCACCTCCACCCCCCGTGCACCCGGCCGGGAACCCGGTGATGGCACTGACGGCTCAGCGGCGGTCAGCAACGTGGTCAGGATGGCTGCGTCGTCCATCCCGGTGTAGCTGCCGTCGGTCATACCCAGGAACAACTCGGCCCGGATGTGATCGATTGGATCGCGGCGTCCACCTCGTTTGGCCGCCTGGGCCAACCCATCGATCCGGGCGTACGCCGTGGCGACCTGGCCGACCGGCAGATCGAACCCGCACAGGTTCGCCGATCCGTCACTGTTGCGGCTGCCCACCACTCGCCGGCCGCGGATCGCCTGCTCGTAGCGGCGCTGTGCCCAGTGCGGGTCGATCGCGATCGCCCACCGCTTGATCCGCTCCACCAACTGCCCGGTGGTCCATCCGGGCGCGCCGGGCAGCAACCCGGCACACAATGCGCGGGCCTGCTCATCGGCCAGCCCCTCGGTCCAGTCGGAGAAGATCCGTGCCTTCGGCTCGTCAATGGCACCCTGGGACAACGCGGCATGCACCGCCGGCAACCGCCGCACCAGGTCCAGGGCCAGCGCGCATTGCGCATCCGCGGCCCGGCGGGTCCACACCAGCGCGGCCCGCACCTCATCAAACGCGAACTCCGACGGCTCGGCCAGCCTACCGGTCCCGTCCGCGTCGTCGCGCAGCGCCACCTCGGCAATCGCCGTCATCAGCCGGGCCCGCTCATGGCTGACCTGCCGGTACTGCGCCCGCAACACCTGCACACAGTCCGCAC
>DASRRF010000643.1:0-5266 GCA_035695905.1 Micromonosporaceae bacterium
GTGCTTTATCGGGCACAGCGGCCTCCTCAGGGTGAGGGGTGTCGACTCACAGCAAAAGGGGTGAGCCGACCCTGCGATGATAGGGCCAACGTCACCCACGCGTGTGGAGTCCGTTACACAGAGACGCAGTATTTCCGGAAATTAACCCGGGGCGTCGCACTGGGTGTGCGCTCTCCTGTATAAGGCGCACACCGCCTGGTGTCCCCCATTGGGGTGGCTCCCGTTGAACCACCGACACGCCCGGTCGCCGGCGCCGGCGGTCCGGCTCGACCGGTGGGCACCTATGGGCAGACGGGGCGCGCTGTGCCAGACTCAGCGTCCGTGCATGACGCACCTGAGCCGGGAAACCTCGCCGATCTCGTGCGCCGGGCCGCCCAGGCCGGTGCCGATCGACCCGCGCTGCGGGCCGAGGACCGCATGGTCACCTGGGGCCAGCTCGACGAGCGGGTGGACGCGGCCGCGCGCGGCCTGCGCGCACTCAACCTCCAGGCGGCGGAGCACCCGGCGCGGGTGGCCATCGCGCTGCCGAACACCATCGAGTTCGCCGTGATCTTCTTCGGCGTGCTCCGGGCGGGGCTGGTCGCGGCTCCGGTCAACCCCGGGTGCACCGCGCGTGAGCTGCGGCATGTGCTCGGCGATTCGGGCGCGGCAGTGCTGATCGGCACGGCCGACGTGCTGACCGCGATCGAACCGGTCCGGCCGGCGCTGCCCGCGCTCGATTACCTGTTCGGCGCCGGCGACCTGCCGCTAGCCCCGGGGGACCCGGTGCACGACGCCGGCACCGGCGGTGAGGACCTCGCGGTGCTGATCTACACGTCGGGCACCGCGGGCCAGCCGAAGGGCGCGATGCTGTCCCACCGCGCGCTGCTGGCCAACCATGCCCAGCTGGCCCGGGTGCAGCCGCCGCCGGTCGGTCCGGCCGACGTCGTGCTGCTGGCCGTACCGCTCTTCCACGCGTACGGGCTGAACGGCGGGCTCGGCGCGGTCGCCTACCACGGTGCGGCCGGGGTTCTCGTCGAGCGCTTCGACCCGGCCGAGACGCTCGCGCTGGTCGCGCGCCACCGGGTGACCGCGATCGTCGGCGTACCGCCGATGTACGTCGCATGGTCGTTGCTGGCGGGCAGCGGGCCGGCGCTGCAGACCGTGCGGCTGGCCGCCAGTGGCGCCGCGCCGTTGGACCCGGCCGCCGCGCGGCGGTTCATCGCCGCGACCCAACAACCGATCTTCGAGGGGTACGGGCTGACCGAGACCGCCCCGGTCCTCACCTCCACAGTGGTCAGTCCGGTACCCAAGATCGGCTCGATCGGCCGGCCGCTGCCCGGGGTGGAGCTGCGACTCGTCGGTGCCGATGGCTCCACACTGTGGACGTCCGATGTGGACGAATATCCGTCTGATGTGGACGATGATGGGGACGAGCTGGGATCCGAGGCGCCAGGCAGTCCGGGTACCGACCCGGGAGAGATAGTGGCAAGAGGCGCGAACCTGTTCAGCGGCTACTGGCCGGACGGCCGGGACGGGCCGGACGCCGAGGGCTGGTGGGCGACCGGCGATGTTGCGTACGCCGATGGCGACGGCGACCTGTTCCTGGTGGACCGGCTCGGTGAGCTGATCCTGGTGAGCGGCTTCAACGTCTACCCGCACGAGGTGGAACAGGTGATCTGCGCGCACCGCGGGGTGGCGGACGCCGCGGTGGTCGGCATCCCGCATCCGTACACCGGCCAGACCGTCAAGGCGTACGTGGTACGCGCGCCGGACTCCGAGGTCGGTACGGACGAGCTGCTCCGGCACTGCGAACGAAACCTGGCCCGGTTCAAGTGCCCGACCGCGGTGGAGTTCGTACCGGCGCTGCCGTACTCGGCGATCGGCAAGGTGCGCAAGGCGGCGCTCAAGTCCGGAGTGGACAGTGGCTGAGCCGCGCCTGACGCTCGTCACCCGCCCGGGCTGCCACCTCTGCGACGTCGCCGAGGAGGCGATCGCCCGGGTCGCCGCGCAGGCCGGCGTGCAGTGGACGACGTTGTCCGTCGAGGGCGATCTGGAGCTGGAGCGGGAGTACGGCGATCGGGTTCCAGTGATCCTGCTGGATGGGCGCGAGCACGGCTACTGGCGGGTGGAAGAGGCCCGGTTGCTGCGGGATCTATCGTTGCCGGGATGAGCGCTCACCTGGTCTGGGACTGGAACGGCACGCTGCTCGACGACCTGCGGCTGGTCGTCGACGCGACGAACGCGTGCCTGGCCACGGTGCACGCCGGGCCCGTGACCGCGGACGAGCACCGGCGGGACTTCCGCCGGCCGATTTCAACGTACTACTCGCATGTGCTCGGCCGGCCGGTGAGCTCCGCCGAGTTCGCCCGGATGGACGCGGCATTCCACGCCGCATACCGGGCCGGCCTGGCGAACTGCGGACTGCGGCCGGATGCGCTGGCCGCGATGGACGCGTGGTCCGGCACCCAATCGCTGCTGTCCATGTGGTTCCACGACGAACTCGTTGCCCTCGTTGAGGAGTACGACCTCACCGGGCGGTTCGCGCGGGTGGACGGGCTCCGGTCCGCCACCGGCGGCGGACCGAAGGCGGATCACCTCGTGGCGCACCTGAGTTCGCTCGACCTTGCCGGCGCTGACGCCGTACTCATCGGGGATTCGGTTGATGACGCGGACGCCGCGGTGGCGGTCGGCGCCCGCTGCGTGCTGTTTGCCGGTGGCTTCACCGACGCCGAGCGGCTGCGGGAGACCGGCATGCCGGTGGCGGAGACGCTCGACGAGGCGGTAAAGCTAGCCGCGTAGGTAGGTCAGCACGGCCATCACCCGGCGGTGCTGCTCCTCGTCGGGTGGCAGCTGCAGCTTCGTGAAGATGTTCCGGACGTGCTTCTCCACGGCGCCCTCGGTGACCACGAGATGCCGGGCGACCGCGGTGTTTGACCGGCCCTCCGCCATCAACCCGAGCACCTCGCGCTCGCGCGGCGTGAGCTGCCGGAGCGGATCGTCCCGCCGGCGGCGTACCAGGAGCTGCGCGACCACCTCGGGATCCAGCACGGTGCCGCCGCCGGCCACCCGGGCCAACGCGTCGAGGAACTCGGCGATGTCGGCCACCCGGTCCTTCAACAGGTAGCCGACCGCGCCGCGGCGATCCGCCAGCAGATCGTCCGCATAGGACACCTCGACGTACTGGGACAGCACGAGTACCGGCGATCCGGGCACCTGGCCGCGGGCGGCCACTGCGGCCCGCAACCCCTCGTCGGTGTGTGACGGCGGCATCCGTACGTCCACTATGGACACATCGGGCCGGTGCCGGACGATCGCGGTGACCAACGACGGGCCGTCGGCGACGGTATCCACGACCTCGTGCCCGTGCTCGGAGAGCAGCCGGACCAGACCCTCCCGCAGGAGTACCGCGTCCTCGGCGATGACGACCCTCAACATGGCAGTTCCGCGCGGATTTCCGTCGGCCCGCCGGGTGGGCTGGTGACCGCGAGCGTGCCGCCGATGGCGTGTACCCGGTCTGCCAGCCCGGCCAGCCCGTGGCCCTTGCTGGCGTGCGCGCCGCCCGCGCCGTCGTCGCGTACCACGATGCCCAGCCGCCCTTGTGCGGCCGCGACGGTGAGCCAGCATTCAGTGGCCTGGCTGTGCTTGGCAACATTGGCCAGGGCCTCGGCGACCACGAAGTACGCGGTGTTCTCCACGGCCGGGTCCAGCCGCCCGATCCCGTTGTCCACGGCCAGATCCACCGGTACGACGCACCGGCCGGCCAGGGCGGCCAGCGCGCTGGGCAGCCCACGGTCGGCCAGGATCGGTGGGGCGATCCCGCGGGACAGGGCGCGCAGCTCGTCGAGCGTCTCCCGGGTCTGCAGCAGCGCGTCGTCCAGGGTCTCCCGGACCGCCTGCGGGTTGCGCTCCAGCTGCTGCTGCGCCCGGCTCAGGTCCATCGCGAGGCGTACCAACCGCTGTTGCGGTCCATCGTGGATGTCGCGCTCCAGCCGGCGCAGCGCGGTCGCCTCGGCCGACACCGCGGCCGCCCGGCGCTGTTCGAGGGTGGCGATGGTGCCGCGGATCTCGGCCACGCCGGTGAGCAGACCGCGGCTGAACCCGGCGCTCAGCACCGCCACACCGCGGGTCACCAGCGGCAGGGTGAGCAGGAAGAATATCCCGATCGCGGTGTTGAACAGGATCCGGTTCTGGGTGGTATCGGCCAGCCCGAGCAGTTCGTGCAGCTGCTGATCGCTGTCGCTGCGCGGCAGGGCCCAGTCGTACGCCCAATAGAACACGCCGCCCAGCGCGCTGGCCCACCACGCCAGCGTCACGGAGAACGCGAGCATCGCCAGCGGCAGGCCGAACACACCGTGCAGCAGGTCGAGCCAGGACTGGGACTGGCCGAGCGGTTGCAGCAGGCGGCGCCAGATGCCGGCTCCGGGCGGCGCCTTCGGGTACGCCGGGCGGACCCGCGGCCGGCGTAGCACCGCCGGGATCCGCAGCCGTTCGAGATCGGCGAGGCCGCGGGCGGCATACACCGTGCCGATCAGGATCGGGATGCCGATGACGAGGACGACCATGCCCAGCCCGACCGAGAAGCCGGTCACCAGGAGCACGAAGCCGACGATGGCGATCGGGAAGCCGGTCAGCGAGTACGCCGAGTCGATGCCGAGCTGGCGCACCATCCGCCGGAACGGGCCGGCCGGTCGGGCGGTTCCGGCCACGGGTGCCGTCGCGCTGGTTGTCGTCATGCGTTGACCGTAGGCATGTGTTGGAGATGCTCCCATCCCGCGCGCAGGCCTCTCCACGGTAGGGCTAACCCCCGCGCGCTCGCCCGGGGCTTGATCGACCCGCTCGGCCCGCCCGGCTTGATCGACTCGCTGTGCAGAAAGTCGCGCCTTCCGCCATCGCCGGATACCGCATCCTTCTGCAAGTGGTGTTGATCAAGGGCTGCGCGGGGCTGGCGCAGGCAGGAGGGCGGCGTGGGGGCTGGGCGGCGCGGCGTGCGGTGCGGGAGTGGCCGGACAAGTCCGACTTGGGACATAATCGCCGGGCAGCGCCCACCCGACCACGCCGTGATCTTGAGAATGGAGGGCACCGCTGTGAACCTCGTCAAAGGTTCGGTGCCGCGGGGGCATCTCTCCGGATCATGGCGAGCGCGGGTGGGCGCTCGCTGCGTACCCCTTCCAAGATCGCGATTTGTGCACGCCTTCACAAGCGCCTACCCTGTTACCTCGACGGGCCCTGGTAGCACAGCCGGTGACGGGCGTGACGGCCGGGCTCCGCATTGTTTCGCCACCGC
>DASRRF010000644.1:0-8409 GCA_035695905.1 Micromonosporaceae bacterium
GCCGGGCGCTGCTCAAGCTCCTGGGCTTCCCGTTCAAAGAGAACTAGAGGGCCAGGAGAAGGTAGAAACATGGCGAAGAAGGCGCTGATCCTCAAGGCAGCCGCGAAGCCGAAGTTCTCGGTGCGCGCGTACACCCGGTGCCAGCGGTGTGGCCGCCCCAAGGCGGTCTACCGCAAGTTCGGGCTGTGCCGGGTGTGCATCCGGGAGATGGCACATCGCGGCGAGCTTCCCGGCGTGAGCAAGGCTTCTTGGTAGCGCGCTGTGCGCGTCCGTATTATCGGCACCTTCGCCGGAGGCCCGCGGCATAGCCGCGGGAACCGCGGCGAGAGAGGTTAGACGAACCACATGACAATGACCGACCCGATCGCAGACATGCTGACCCGTCTGCGCAACGCCAACCAGGCGTACCACGACCAGGTGATCATGCCCTACTCGAAGATCAAGGCGAACATCGCCGAGGTCCTCAAGGCCGAGGGGTATATCGCCGCCTGGGGTGTCCAGGATCCGGACGAGGGCGCCGTCGGCAAGAAGCTCATGCTCGAGCTGAAGTACGGGCCGAACCGTGAGCGCAGCCTGGCCGGCATCAAGCGGGTCTCCAAGCCGGGCCTGCGGGTGTACGCGAAGTCGACCGACCTTCCGCGGGTGCTGGGTGGGTTGGGCGTAGCGATCATTTCGACGTCCCAGGGGCTGCTGACCGATCGGCAGGCCCGCAAGCGGAGCGTTGGCGGGGAAGTCCTCGCCTTCGTCTGGTGAGGGAGGTCTGTCATGTCGCGAATCGGACGTAAGCCCATCCCGGTACCCGCCGGTGTCGAGGTCGCCATCGACGGCCAGACGGTCACCGTGAAAGGCCCGAAGGGCGAGCTCACGCACACCGTGGCCGAGCCGATCTCAGTCGAGCGGGGTGACGGCGGCGAGCTGCTGGTCAACCGGCCGAACGACGAGCGCAAGGCGAAGGAGCTGCACGGGCTCAGCCGTACCCTGGTGGCGAACATGGTCATCGGGGTGACCGAGGGGTACCGCAAGACCCTGGAGATCGCCGGCACCGGCTACCGCGTGACGCAGAAGGGCGCGGATCTCGAGTTCGCCCTTGGCTTCTCGAAGCCGAAGCCGTACGTCGCGCCCACGGGGATCACGTTGACCGTCGAGCGGCCGACCCTGTTCCACGTGGACGGCATCGACAAGCAGCAGGTCGGTGAGGTCGCCGCGAACATCCGCAAGATCCGCCCGCCGGAGCCGTACAAGGGCAAAGGCGTGAAGTACCAGGGCGAAGTGATCCGCCGCAAGGCCGGGAAGGCAGGTAAGAAGTGACCGCGACGCTGTTGAAGCGGCGCAGCTCGGGTGGCGCCGCCGCGGTACGCCGGATCGGCCGGGCCCGCCGGCATTTCCGGGTACGCAAGAACGTCAGCGGTACGCCGGCCCGCCCGCGCCTGGTGGTCAGCCGATCGCTGCGGCACGTTGTCGCCCAGCTGGTCGACGACACGACCGGCCGTACCCTGGTATCGGCGTCCTCGATGGACGCGACGATCCGGGGTACCGGTGGAGATAAGTCCGCGGTGGCCCGCAAGGTCGGGGCGCTGCTCGCTGAGCGCGCCACAGCGGCCGGTATCTCCGCCGTGGTGTTCGACCGCGGCGGCAACAAGTACGCCGGGCGGATCGCCGCCTTGGCCGGCGCAGCCCGCGAAGCCGGGCTCGAGTTCTAGGGAAGGGGTGTAGACAGATGCCAGGTCAACAGCGCCGTGGAGGCGGACCCGCCGGGTCCGGCGGTAGTGAGGGCGGTCGCCGCGACCGTCGCGATGGCGGCCGCGACCGCGCGCCCGTCGAGAAGACCCCTCACCTGGAGCGGGTCGTCACGATCAACCGGGTTGCGAAGGTCGTCAAGGGTGGTCGCCGGTTCAGCTTCACCGCACTCGTGGTGGTGGGCGACGGCGACGGCACCGTGGGTGTCGGGTACGGCAAGGCCAAGGAGGTGCCCGCGGCCATCGCCAAGGGCGTTGAGGAGGCCAAGAAGCACTTCTTCAAGGTGCCCCGGATCGGATCCACGATCCCGCACCCGGTGACCGGCGAGGACGCCGCGGGCGTGGTACTGCTCAAGCCGGCCAGCGCGGGTACCGGTGTGATCGCCGGCGGCCCGGTGCGGGCGGTGCTGGAGTGCGCGGGCGTCCATGACGTGCTCTCCAAGAGTCTCGGCTCGTCGAACCCGATCAACATCGTGCACGCGACCGTCGCCGCCCTGAAGATGCTGGAGTCGCCGGAGGCGATCGCGGCCCGCCGCGGCCTACCGGTCGAGGATGTCGCGCCCGCCGCCATGCTGGCCGCCCGTGCGGCTGCGGGGGTGTGATCCATGGCACGCCTCAAGGTCACCCAGACCGGCTCGAAGATCGGGTCAAAGCGTAACCAACGCGAGACGTTGCGTACGCTCGGGTTGAAGCGGATCAACGACGTGGTGGTTAAGGAAGACCGTCCCGAAATCCGGGGCATGATCGCAACCGTGACCCACCTCGTGAAGGTCGAGGAGGTCGAGTAATGCCGATCAAGGTCCACCACCTCCGCCCCGCTCCGGGCGCCAAGACCGCGAAGACCCGGGTCGGTCGCGGTGAGGGCTCCAAGGGCAAGAGCGCAGGCCGGGGTACCAAGGGTTCCAAGGCCCGCAAGAACGTTCCGGCCTCGTTCGAGGGCGGCCAGATGCCGATCCATATGCGGCTGCCCAAGTTGAAGGGCTTCAAGAACCGGTTCAAGGTGACCTTCCAGGTGGTCAACCTGGATCGGCTCGCGGAGCTGTTCCCGAACGGCGGCGCGGTCGGCCCGGTCGAGCTGGCGCAGGCCGGCGCGGTACGCAAGGGCCAGCCGGTGAAGGTGCTCGGCGACGGCGATCTCGGCGGTGTGAAGCTCCAGGTGTCGGCGCACGGGTTCAGCGCGTCGGCCAAGGAGAAGATCGAGGCCGCGGGCGGGTCTGTAGCCAAGCTGTAGAGTTCAGGTTCTATGGATCGTGGCGTCCGCACCGTTGCGCTCAGCGACCCGCGGGCGCCACGATCGTCGAAGTGACCGTCGTCTCCCTAGTGACCGTCGTCTCTCCGGGCAGCCCCTGGAGCAGGCACGAACTCCGGGCCGGAAGGCTAGGCCCGGGCCGGCAGTCTCCGGGCCGGAAGCCGCCGGCCCGGACAAGGTAGAGTCCGTCCAGCCATCCCGATAGCGTCCGTACCCCCGAGGACGCCGCGCCTGCGCAGGAGGAAGAAAGTGCTCTCCGCGTTCCTCAGTGCGTTCCGCACGCCTGACCTGCGCAAGAAGTTGCTGTTCACGGTCGGGATCCTCGCCGTCTACCGGCTGGGTGCCACGCTGCCCAGCCCCGGCGTGTCGTACGTCAACGTCCAGGCCTGTATCAGCCGGTTGAACAGCGCCAGCGAGAGCAACGGCGTGTTCACGCTGCTGAACCTGTTCTCCGGCGGCGCGTTGCTGCAGTTATCGGTGTTCGCGCTCGGCATCATGCCGTACATCACCGCCTCGATCATCCTTCAGCTGCTGACCGTGGTCATCCCGCGGCTGGAGCAGCTACGCAAGGAGGGCCAGGCCGGTCAGGCGAAGATCACCCAGTACACCCGGTACCTGACCCTGGGCCTGGCGATCCTGCAGGCGTCGGCGTTCATCGCGCTGGCCCGGACCGGACAGCTCTTCCAGAACCAGTGCAACGACATTCCGATCATTCCGGGTCCCGAAGTCACCCATATCCCGCTCTGGTTGACGATGACCATCCTGGTGACCACGATGACCGCCGGCACCGGCGTGATCATGTGGTTGGGCGAGCTGATCACCGACCGGGGCGTCGGCAACGGGATGTCCGTACTGATCTTCACCTCGATCGCCGCCCGGCTGCCCGCCGAGGGTTGGCAGATCTTCCAGCGGAGCAAGTGGACCTTCGTCGGCGTGATGGGCTTCGGGATCCTGGTCATCACCGCCGTGGTCTTCATCGAACAGGCCCAGCGACGAGTGCCGGTGCAGTACGCCAAACGCATGATCGGCCGGCGGATGTACGGCGGCACGTCCACGTACATCCCGTTGAAGGTGAACCAGGCCGGTGTCATCCCGGTGATCTTCGCGTCGTCACTGCTCTACCTGCCCCAGCTGGCCATGCAGTTCTGGAACGACCCGAACAAGGTCAGCAAGTGGCAGACCTGGGTCACCCGGCACCTGGTCAACCCGGCCGACTACGTGCACATCTCGATCTACTTCCTTATGATCATTTTCTTCACGTACTTCTATGTTTCGATCACGTTCAACCCGACCGAGGTTGCCGACAACATGAAGAAGTACGGCGGGTTCGTACCCGGCATCCGGCCGGGCAAGCCGACCTCCGAGTACCTGGACTTCATTCTCAGCCGGATCACCCTGCCCGGCGCGCTGTACCTGGGCATCATCTCGGTGCTGCCGAACTTCTTCATCAACCTGGTCGGGGGGAACAAGCAGAACTTCCCCTTCGGCGGTACGGCGGTACTGATCATCGTTGGTGTCGGTCTGGAGACGGTCAAACAGATCGAGAGCCAGCTCATGCAGCGCAACTACGAAGGGTTCTTGCGCTAGTGAGTCAACTACGCAGGGGTGCGTTGCGCCGAAGCGAGGGGACGTAGGGTGCGTCTTGTCCTCGTGGGTCCCCCGGGGGCGGGCAAGGGGACACAGGCAGAGTTCGTGGCCGCTAACCTAGCGGTGCCCAAGATCTCTACCGGGGACATTTTCCGGGCAAACGTCGTACAGGGCACGTCACTGGGCCTGGAGGCCCGGCGGTTCATGGACGCCGGGCAGCTCGTACCGGACGAAGTGACCATCAACATGGTCCGCGATCGGCTGGCCGAGGGCGACGCCGCCGACGGCTTCCTGCTGGACGGCTTCCCTCGTACCGTGCCGCAGGCCGTCGCGCTGGACAAGCTGCTGGCCAACCTGGGCGACTCGCTCGACCTGGTGATGGAGCTGGTGGTCGACGACGACGAAGTGATCCGCCGGCTGTCCGGCCGCCGGCAGTGCCACGGCTGCGGGCGGATCTGGCACATCGAGTTCGACCCGCCGACCCACGACGGCGTCTGCGACCGGTGTGGCAACGAACTGTTCCAGCGCGACGACGACAAGCCGGAGACGATCGCCGAGCGGCTGCGGGTCTACGCCCGGGACACCGCCCCGCTCGTGGAGTACTACGGCGCGCAGGGCAAGCTGGTCGGCATCGACGCGACCGGCCCGGTCGAGGACGTCACGCTGCGGGCGATCGACGCCCTGCAGTCGTACGGTGGCTAGCCGGTGGCGAGGGTACGTACCCGCGTCCTGGAGATCGAGTACAAGACGCCGGAGCAGATCGACCGCATGCGGCCGGCCGGACTGCTGGTCGCGGACACGCTGGGCACGCTGAGGGAGGCCGTCGCGCCGGGGGTCACCACCGCGGAGCTGGACGCGCTCGCCGAGCAACACATCCGTGCCGCCGGCGGGGTGCCGTCGTTCCTCGGGTACCACGGATTCCCGGCGACCATCTGCTCGTCCGTCAACGAACAGGTGGTCCATGCGATCCCGTCACCGCATCAGGTGCTCCGCGACGGCGATCTGATTTCCATCGACTGTGGCGCGATCGTGGACGGCTGGCACGGCGACTCGGCGATCACCGTACCCGTCGGGGAGGTTCGTCCCGAGCTGCTGCGGATGGCGCGGGTCGCGCAGGACGCGATGTGGGCCGGCATCGCCGCGGCGGCCAGGTCCGCCGCCACCGGCCACGGCCGGCTCACCGACATCTCGCACGCGATCGCCGAAACGGTACGCCGGGCCGGCCGCTACGGGATCGTCGAGGGGTACGGCGGGCACGGCATCGGTACGGAGATGCACCAGGACCCGGACGTGCCCAACCTCGGCCGGCCCGGCAAGGGACCCCGGCTCGAACCCGGCCTGGTGCTGGCGATCGAACCGATGATCACGTACGGCTCCCGGCACACCGCCGAGCTCGACGACGGCTGGACCGTGGTGACCCGGGACGGCTCGATCGCCGCGCACGTCGAGCACACGATGGCGATCTGCGAGGACGGCGTATGGGTGCTGACCGCCGAGGACAGCGGCCGGGGGCGGCTCGGTGACCTGGTCAGCGCGCGGGCGCGATAGCGACCCGGGTGGGCAGGAGTGGACTCGGCGGGGCATGCTGTGAGGCGTGGACCGGGGTGAGATGCGGGCGGCGGACGCCGATCGGGAGCGGGTAGCGGAGCGGCTGCGGACGGCGCTGAACGAGGGCCGGCTGACGCTCGACGAGTACGACAGCCGGGTCCGCGAGGCGTACGCCGCCAAGACGTACACCGAGCTGGACCAGCTGCTGACCGACCTGCCGGGCGCGGCACCGGTGGCGCGCTCCCAGGTGGCCGTGCCGCACCCGGAGTCGGCCGAACCCCGGCGCGCCGTACCGGGTTGGATGTGGATGGTCTGGGGCGGCTGGGCCTCGGTGGTCGCCATCAACGTGGTGATCTGGACGGTGGCGAGCGTCGGCAGCGGACGTCCGGTGTATTTCTGGCCATTCTGGGTCGCCGTACCGTGGGGCGCCGTACTTCTGATGAGAACCCTGGGCGGCCGTCCGTTCGGCTGGGGCCGGCCCCGGCGGAGGCGCTCACATCGATAGGCGTGTTTGACACCCGACCGCGGGGTACGTTTGTCCCCGGTTTGGCGTTACGCCGGAGCCGCGCGTAGACTGGCTCATCGGCGCACCGCGTCCACTCTGGCATGTCCACCCTGCGCTTCGGTGGGAGCCAGACGCGCGGCTGCAGGATTCGGTGGGCCAGCCACAAGATCCCACGTCAGGTAGCGGAGGACATGCCCAAAAAAGACGGAGCCATCGAGATTGAGGGCCGGGTCGTCGAGCCCCTTCCCAACGCAATGTTCCGGGTTGAGCTCGCCAACGGCCATCGGGTCTTGGCTCACATCAGCGGCAAGATGCGGCAGCACTACATCCGCATCCTGCCCGAGGACCGGGTCGTCGTCGAACTGTCGCCGTACGACCTGACCCGAGGGCGCATCGTCTATCGCTACAAGTAACTGGCGGTCGGATCATCCCGTCGGTCTTCCGTGGTTCGACGCTGGTCGGCCACGGATGAGAAGTAGGGCAAACCGTGAAGGTCAAGCCGAGCGTCAAGAAGATTTGCAACAAGTGCCGGGTCATCCGTCGCCACGGTCGGGTCATGGTCATCTGCTCCGACCCGCGCCACAAGCAGCGGCAGGGCTAGGCGCGCACTGCCCACCCAGATACCCCCGGTCGGAGGCCGGGGCCACGCCAGGGCAGGTGTGGACGGGATGGGCACAGACCTCCGCAGAACAGAGGAGTACGCCCACACATGGCACGTCTAGTCGGCGTCGACCTCCCCCGCGACAAGCGGATGGAGATCGCACTCACCTACATCTTCGGGATGGGTCGGACCCGCTCGCACGAGTCGCTCGCGGCGACCGGCGTCAGCCCGGACAAGCGCGTCAAAGACCTCACCGACGAGGAGCTGGTCAAGCTCCGCGATCACATTGAGGCCAACTACAAGGTCGAGGGCGACCTGCGCCGCGAGGTTGCCGCCGACATCCGGCGCAAGGTCGAGATCGGTTGCTACGAGGGTATCCGGCACCGCCGCGGCCTGCCGGTCCGCGGGCAGCGGACGCGTACCAACGCCCGTACCCGCAAGGGCCCCAAGCGGACCGTGGCCGGCAAGAAGAAGCCGGGCAAGAAGTAGTCCAGCCCGAGACACACCAAGGAGCGCATAGAGAATGCCACCGAAGGCTCGCACCGGGGCCGCAGTCAAGAAGGTCCGGCGCAAGGAACGGAAGAACGTCGCCCACGGGCAGGCGCACATCAAGAGCACGTTCAACAACACCATCGTCTCGATCACCGACCCGACCGGCGCCGTGATTTCCTGGGCGTCCGCGGGCCAGGTGGGTTTCAAGGGTTCGCGCAAGTCGACGCCGTTCGCCGCACAGCTGGCCGCCGAGGCGGCCGCCCGCCGGGCGATGGAGCACGGCATGCGCAAGGTCGACGTGTTCGTGAAGGGCCCCGGCTCCGGCCGCGAGACCGCTATCCGTTCGCTGCAGGCCGTCGGCCTCGAGGTCGGGCAGATTTCCGACGTCACGCCGCAGCCGCACAACGGGTGCCGCCCGCCGAAGCGCAGGAGGGTCTGACATGGCGCGCTATACCGGACCCGACTGCCGGCGCTGCCGCCGGGAGAAGATGAAGCTGTTCCTGAAGGGCAGCAAGTGCGACGGGCCGAAATGCCCGTTCGAGTCCCGGCCCTTCCCGCCCGGCCAGCACGGCCGTGGCCGGACCAAGGACAGCGAGTACCTGCTGCAGCTGCGCGAGAAGCAGAAGGCCCGCCGCATCTACGGCGTGCTGGAGAAGCAGTTCCGCACGTACTACGAGGAGGCCAACCGCCG
>DASRRF010000645.1:0-3711 GCA_035695905.1 Micromonosporaceae bacterium
CCAGGGCCTGGTGATCATGGCTTCGCCGGATGGTTCGCGGGTCTACGTCGGGGGTGACTTCACCACCGTCGACGGGGCAACTCACAATCACCTGGCCGCCTTCGATACCGGGACGGGTGGTCTTGTGACCTCTTTCAACCCGTCCGTCTCCGGTCAGGTTCGGGGTATCGCGGCGACAAATTCGACGGTCTATGTCGGCGGTAACTTCTTCAACGTCAATGGGTCTACCAGGACCAGGCTCGCGGCTGTCACCGCGAGCACCGGTGGCAACATCGCATGGACGCCGACCGCCAACGACCTTGTCTGGACCCTGGTCTTGGCACCGGACGGCAGCCGGGTCATCGCGGGCGGCCGGTTCACCACGCTGAACGGGATCTCCGCCTACGGCATGGGTTCGCTCCAGGCGACCACCGGAGCGACGCTGCCGTGGGCGGCGAATACGACGATCCAGGACGCCGGTGCGAACGGCGCGATCACCGGTCTGCGGACCGACGGAAACCAGATCTATGGTGTCGGCTACGCCTTTGGGGCAGGCTCCAGCTTCGAAGGGGTCTTCGCGGCGAACCCGACCACGGGCCAGATCAACTGGCTGACCGACTGCCACGGCGACACGTACGACGCGTTCCCGATCGGCCAGGTTGTCTACAACGTCTCGCACGCTCATGACTGCTCACCGATCGGCGCGTTCCCGGACACCAGCCCCCGCGTCTGGCACCACGCGCTTGCGACCACCGCGTACCCGACCGGTACCAACACCGGGCCAGACACCTATGGATGGAACTACAACGGCATCCCCGCCCCGTCCCTGCTGGACTGGTATCCCACCCTCGGGATCGGTTCCTACACGGGGCAGTCCCAAGCCGGTTGGTCCCTCGCGGGCAACAGCAACTACGTCGCGATCGGCGGCGAGTTCCCGACTGTCAATGGCACTGCCCAGCAGGGCCTGGTCCGGTTCGGCGTGAGCCAGCTAGCCCCTAACCGCATGGGCCCGCGGCCCTCCTCCTCGCTCACGCCGACAGCGATCTCGCTCGCGCCGGGCTCGGCTCGAGTCGCCTGGACCCAGACCTGGGACTATGACAACGCCAAGCTGCACTACGACGTGCTGCGCGACGGCGGGAACACGCCAGTTGGCGGGTTCGACGCCACCTCACGCTTCTGGACCCTGCAACCGACGGGGTTCATCGACACCGGCCTGGCGCCAGGATCGACGCATACCTATCGAGTGCGGGTGACCGACCCGTTCGGGAACGTTCTCACCAGCGCGACATCGGCACCGGTGACCATCACCAACGCGACGCTGAGCCCCTACGCCAACGACGTCATCAATGACAACGCGACCTATTACTGGCGCCTCAGCGAAGGCAGCGGCACCACCGCCTACGACTACGCCGGCTTCAACGACGCAACCGTGAGCGGAGGGGTGACGCGGGGCACCGCGGGCGCCATCATCGGCGACGCCAACACCGCATCCAGCTTCAACGGTTCGAACGGCCTGGCCGCGACCCGATCCATCACCTCGCCACCCTCCAGCTTCAGCATCGAGGCCTGGGTGAAGACCGCCAGCACGGCGGGCGGCAAGATCGTCGGTTACGGCAACGCCAACTCCGGCCAGAGCTCCCAGTACGACCGGCATATCTACATGGACAACGACGGCCATATCTGGTTTGGCGTCCACCCGGGCGGAGTGCGCACCGTGCACAGCGCCGCGACGTACAACGACAACCAATGGCACCACATTGTTGCGACCCTCAGCACGTCGAGCGGAATGTCGCTGTACGTCGACGCGCTCAGAGTCGGCCAGGACACAGGTACGACGAGCGGCGAGAACTATGTCGGCTACTGGCGGATCGGCGGAGATAACCTCAACGGCTGGCCGTCCCAGCCGGCCAGCAACTATCTGTCCGGCGCGATCGACGACGTCGCTCTCTATTCGTCGGCGCTTCCCACTGCGACCATCGTGGACCATTACGTCGACTCCGGCCGGACCAGTCCAATCCCACCTGCCCCGGCCGACTCCTACGGAGCCGCGGTCTACGGAGACGACCCGAGCTTCTACTGGCGGCTCGGCGAGGCCGGCGGCCCCACCGCGGCTGACGCCTCGGCGACCCTGAGCCCCGGCACCTACACGGGCTCCGGTGTCAACTACTCGCAGCCGCCCGCGATCACCGGTACCTCGAACACGTCGGTCGGCCTGAACGGCTCCTCCGGAGGTGTCTCCTCACAGGCAACCTTCGACAACCCCACGGTTTATTCGGAAGAGCTATGGTTCAAGACCACCACGACGAGTGGCGGCAAGCTCATCGGCTTCGGCAATACCAGCACCGGGCTGAGCTCCGGCTACGACCGGCACGTATACATGACCAACAGCGGCCAGATCGTCTTCGGCGTCTGGACCGGTTTCCCCAACACGATCACCTCGCCCGACAGCTACAACGACGGAGCGTGGCACCACATGGTGGCCACCCAGGGCGGCACCGGGATGCACCTGTACATCGACGGTACGTCGGTCGGCAGCAACCCGCAGACCTCCGCACAGGGCTACAGCGGCTACTGGCGAGCGGGCGGAGACAACCTCGGCGGCTGGCCTGATGGGCCGAGCAGCAACTACTTCGCGGGCTCGATCGACGAGGTGGCGGTCTACTCGACGGATTTGAGCGCAGCCACTGTCGCCTCGCACTACTCCACCGGTACCGGGGCGCCGCCGCCGAACCAGCTGCCGACGGCTGCGTTCTCTTCGTCGTGCACCTTCTTGAGCTGCACGTTCGACGCGTCCGCATCGTCAGATCCGGATGGTTCTGTTGTGAGTTATGCCTGGGACTTCGGCGATGGGACGGCGGGCACCGGCAAGACGCCGTCGCACAGCTACCCGGCTGCGGGCGACTTCATCGTCCACCTGACGGTCACTGACAACGACGGTGGGACCGATTCTGTGACTCACACGGTGTCGCCGGCGAGCCCACCGGCGAACCAGCCGCCGGCGGCCGAGTTCTCTTCGTCGTGCACAGCATTGAGCTGCACGTTCGACGCGTCTGCTTCGTCGGACCCCGATGGCTCGATCGTGAGCTATTCCTGGGACTTCGGAGACCAGGCGGTGGGTGTGGGTAAGACCCCGTCGCACAATTACGCGGCTGCCGGGGACTACTCGGTTCAGCTGACGGTCACCGACGACGACGGAGCCACCGGCAGCGTCACCCACGTCGTGTCTCCGACCGCCGCACCTACCGCCCTGGCGACAGACACGTTCAGCCGGACCGTCAGCAACGGTCTCGGGACGGCCGACCTCGGCGGAGCCTGGACCGTAAGCGGCGGGTCGACCAACTTCTCGGTCAACGGAAGCGCCGGCAGGATCGTCCTGCCAACTGCCGGCATGGGATCGCAGGCCTACCTCAACTCGGTGTCGAGCACCGACTCGGATACCACTCTCACCGTGTCACCCGACAAGGTCGGAACAGGCAACGGGTTCTACTTCGCGGTGGTCGGCCGCAACATCAGCGGTGCCGGCAGCTATCGCGCCAAGATACGGCTGCTCTCGAACGGCGGAGTCGGCCTTTCGCTATACCGGACCAACTCCACCGGAACAGAGACAGCCGTCCTCGGCGAGACGACCGTGCCAGGCCTGACGTATGCAGCGGGAACGGTGCTTCACGCCCGATTCCAAGCTGTGGGTACAGCCCCCACGACGCTGCGGGCCAAGGTCTGGGCCGATGGCGC
>DASRRF010000646.1:0-1813 GCA_035695905.1 Micromonosporaceae bacterium
CGAGGTACGCGGCGACCCCGCGCTGGCCAAGACGGTGTCTACTGTGGACAATGTGGCTACCGCGCAGGGCCGGATCGTGACCGCGATGGCGCTCGTCGAGCAACTGCGGCTGGCCATCTCGACCACCACCGGCCCGAACGCGCCTAAGGCCGGCCACTACGGCATCGAGGCGGGCGCGACGTCACTGATGCCGAAACGCCAGCAGTGAGCGAGCGAGCGAACCAGGTAGCTCCGTGAGGCGGGTACTGCTCGCGTTGGCAGGCGCGGCCGCCGCGCGTGGTGCGGTGCGGGCGATCGTCGCGGCACCGTCCGCCTCGGCCTTGGAACGGACAAACTTCCGCGGGCGTACGGTGAGCCTCGCCGGCGGGCCCGCGCTCGCGATCGCCGGCGCGACGACGGCCGCCGCCGGGGCCGGCAGCGCGCCGGCGGCTGCGGCCGCGCTCACCGCGGGGCTCGGCGCGGGTGCGGTGGGCTTCTACGATGACCTTGTAGGCGGCCGGCCCGAGCACAGTGCCAAGGGGTTCCGTGGCCATCTCGCCGCGCTGCGCGAGGGGCGGATCACCAGCGGCCTGGTCAAGATTGTCGGCGTCGGCGCGGCGGGCCTGGCGGCCTCGGCCCTGCTCGCCGCCGACAAGTCGAGCGGCGCCGACAAGTCGAGCGCTGGTCCGAACGGCGCAGCCGGCAGAAAGCAGGCCAGGACCGGGCTGAACGTGCTGCTCGGCGCCGGAGTGATCGCCGGTACCGCCAACCTGGTCAACCTGCTCGACCTGCGGCCGGGTCGGGCGGCCAAGGCCGGCCTGCTGATCGGCGCGCCGCTCGCGGTCGGCCGATCCGGCGGTCTGGCCGCGGGTCCGGTCGGGGCGGCGGCGGCGCTGCTGCCGGCCGACCTGGACGAGCAGATCATGCTCGGCGACTGCGGCGCGAACGCGCTCGGTGCCCAGCTCGGTACCGCGCTGGCCGCCCGTACCGGGCCGTGGGGGCGGGCGGCGCTGCTCGCCGTGCTCGCCGCGCTCACCGCCGCCAGCGAGCGGATCAGCTTCACCCAGGTCATCGAGCGGACGCCGGGGCTGCGCGAACTGGACGCCCTCGGCCGCAAGTCCAGCTGACCATGACGGCCCCGGCGCGCCGGATCGCCGGTGCCGCGGCGCTGATTGCCGTACTCACCGTGGTCAGCCGGATCGCCGGGTTCGCCCGGGTACTCGTGTTCAACTGGGCGGTCGGGGCGACCGATCTGGGCGATATCTACCTCGCCGCGAACACGGTCCCGAACATCATCTTCGAGATCGTCGCCGGTGGCGCGCTGGCCAGTCTCGTCGTACCCCTGCTGGCCGGAGCGATCGCCCAGGGTGACCGGCGGGCCGTGGGCGCGACCACCTCGGCGCTGCTGACCTGGACCTTGACCCTGCTCGTACCGCTGGCGATCGTGGTGGCCGTGGCGGCCGGCCCGATCGTGACCGCGCTGGCCGGCCAGGCCCAGCCCGAACAGGTCGAGGTGGGTACCCGGCTGCTGCGCGTCTTCGCCCCGCAGTTGCCGTTGTACGGCGTCGGCATCGTGCTGACCGGCGTACTCCAGGCCCATCACCGGTTCGCCTGGCCGGTGCTCGCCCCGCTGCTGTCCAGCGTGACGGTGGTCGGGGCGTACCTGACATTCGCCGTAGTCGATGGGCGCGGGGCCGGGCTGGACACCGTCGACCGGGTCGGCGAGCTGATCCTGTCCGTGGGTACCACGCTGGGGGTCGCCGTACTCACGCTCAGCCTGCTCATCCCGCTGCGCGGGTTGGCCCTTCGGCTGCGCCCCGGGTACGCGTTCGGT
>DASRRF010000647.1:0-5181 GCA_035695905.1 Micromonosporaceae bacterium
AGTACGTTGGTCAGCGCCTCCTGCAGGATCCGGTACGCCGCATGGTCCACAGTGGACGGTAGTGTGGCGGGTTGGCCCGCGGTCTGTACGGACAGCGTCAGCCCGGCCGCCTGTACGGCGGAGACCAGCGCGGGCAACCGGGCCAGCCCGGCGGACCGGTCCGCGACGGTGGGGAAGCCCGCGTTGCCGGCGTAGTACACGAACAGCACGGCCGAGGTGGCGAAGACCGCGGCCACCGGGTGGCTCCGGCGGGCCAGCAACGGCAACGCCATCGCGATGCCGAGCAGGTACCCGGCAATGCCCGGGGGCTTCGTACCGGCCTCCCGGGCGACCGCGATGGTGACCTCGATGCCCGCCGCGGCAGCCGCGACGACGCCGAGGTCGACCAGGCGGTCGCGGACTGTCACGCGGTCACCGTACGGTCAGCGTGGCGCCGCTGTCACCCGCTGGCGCTGCCGGCCCAGGCCGTCGATGTCCAGCTCCATCACGTCGCCGGCGAGCCGGGCCGGCCCGTCGCTGGCGAAGAACTCGCTGTCGTAGTCGCGGGTCAACGACCGCGCGTCGAACACACCGTCCGAAGTGGACACTGCGGGCGCTTCGGCGCCGGCCGGACCAAGTCGCATCAGCCGCACGCGCCGACCGTACACGGATCACCATTGTGGTGTCAGCCGGCTAGGGTGACGGGCATGCCCAAGCCGGTTGACCGCCTGCGCGCGATCTGCCTCGCGTTTCCTGAGGTGACCGAACGGCCCAGTCACGGTACGCCCACCTGGTTCGTGCGTGACAAGAGCGTGTTCGTCCAGTTCTGGGGCGACGGGCACCACGACGACGACTTCCCGCACCTGTGGTGCGCGGCCCCGCCCGGCGCGCAGGAGGCGCTGGTGGCGGCCGAGCCCGAGCGGTTCTTCCGCCCGCCGTACGTGGGTGGCCGGGGCTGGCTAGGGGTACGGCTGGACCGTGGGCCGGACTGGACCGAGATCGCCGAGCTGTGCGCGGACGCGTACCGGGTGGTCGCGCCCAAACGACTCGTCAAGCTGCTGGACGACGGCGAGGCGTGAGGACCACGCCGCTCTTACCCGGTTCGAGCGGCATCAGCGCGCCCTGACACCGCTCGAACCGTGTAGGAGCGGCGTGCGGGACGCGCCGCCACCGGGCGCCCGGTGCCGCCCGATCACCTCGTGGTGGTGCTGCGGTTCGGCGTACCGGGTCAGGCCGATCACCGAAGCCAGGGTGACCAGGAAGCCGACCCCGGCCAACCACTCCCGGCCGGGCCAGACCTGGTCGCCGAGGAACAGCAGGCCGACGATCGCGGCCGGGACCGCGCCGGCGGCGTCCATCGCGGCGACCGCGGCGGTCGTCGAGCCGCGCTGCATGGCCAGGCCGAGCAACAGCTGGCCGACCAGCGAGTGCGCGATGAGCAGGTAGAGCAGCGGGCCGCCGACGAACTCCTGCACCGAGTCGACCGAGGCCAGCGGCCGGGCGGCCACCGCGGCCGCGGAGAACGCGAGCCCGGCCAGCGCGCCGAGCGCCACCGAACCGGGCGCGCCATGCGGCCGTACCGCGAAAAATGCCAGACCACCGATCAGGCCGAGCGCGGCCGCCAGAGCCAGCGCCCCCGCGGTGCCCAGATGCCGGGACGGCGCAGGCTGTGCGGCCACGACCAGCGCTGCGATCCCACCGAACAGGAGGGCCAGCAGCCCGATCTCGGCACGCGGCAGGCGCCACTTGAGCACCAGTACCCCCAGCAGCGCGGTTACCCCGAGGCCGGCCGCCACGCTGGCCTGCACCAGGAACAGCGGCAGGTCCCGGCGGGCGGCGAAGGCCAGCAGGAAGCCGAGTAGCTGGCAGCCGACGCCGACCAGGTAGGTGCGGTGCCCGGCGAGGCGCAGCAGCAGGGCCGGGTCGAGCGTGTGGTGCACGGTGGTCCGGGCGGCCGCGACGGACTGCAACAGGTTGGCCACCCCGTACGCGCCGATCATCGCGGCGAGGAAGAACCAGCCCGACGAGACCACGTGGCGAGAATAGTGCGCGTCGGAGTCGGTCAAGCGAGCGGAGCGAGCCAGCGACGCCGCGAGTTTCGCAGCCTCATTCGGCGTGCGGGGCGGTGAGCCGCTCCAGGACATCTACGTGCAATCTGCCATTTGTCGCCACCGCGCTGCCGCCGGCCGGACCGGGCAATCCGGACAGGTCGGTGAACTCCCCACCCGCCTCGGTCACGATCGGCACCAGCGCGGCCAGGTCCCACAGGGACAGCTCGGGCTCCACCATGATGTCCACCGCACCCTCGGCGACCAGCATGTACCCGTAGAAGTCTCCGTACGCCCGGCTGCGCCAGGTGTCCCGCATCAGGTCCAGCATCGCGGGCAGCCGGCCGTTCTGCTCCCAGCCGTCCAGCGAGGAGTAGCAGAAGCTGGCGTCGGCGATCCGGCGTACCCCGGAGACCCGGATCGGATGCGCGGCGGCGGTGTGCTTGCCGGCGTACGCCCCATGGCCGACCGCGGCCCACCAGCGCCGGCCCAGGGCCGGCGCGGAGACCAGCCCGACCACCGGCCGGTCGCCGTCCACGAGCGCGATCAGGCTGGCCCAGATGGGTACGCCGCGGATGAAGTTCTTGGTCCCGTCGATCGGGTCGAGCACCCACTGCCGGACGCTCGGCCCGGCCGCGGCCTCGGTCGCGCCGAATTCCTCACCGAGTACGCCGTCCCGCGGGCGGGTCCGGCTCAGCGTGGCGCGCAGCGCCTTCTCCACCGCGGTATCCGCGTCGGAGACCGGGGTCAGATCGGGCTTGGCGTCGACCCGCAGATCGAGCGCACGGTACCGGGCCATCGCGATCGAGTCGGCGGTGTCCGCGAGTACGTGCGCGAGGGCGAGGTCATCGGAGTAGCGGGGGGCCACGTTGAGGAAACTTAGCCGACCGCCACGGTAATTTCGTTCTCATGAAGCCGGACGTGCTGTGTGGACTGCTCGCCGAGCCGGAGCGGCTGGCCGCGTACGCCGCGGTCGTGCTCGGCGCGGCGACCCCGACGGAGGTGGCGCAGCGATGCGGGCTGCCCGCCCGGGACGTGGTCAGCGCGCTGCGCAGGCTGGAGCAGGGCGGCCTGGTCGGCACCGTCGAGGGCAAGCTGGTCGCCCACGTCACCGTCTTCAAAGAGGCGATCCGGGAGTACGGCGTGCCGCCGACCGGAGCGGAGCCGCTCGACGCGGACAAGTCCAAGGCGGCCGTGCTGCGGGCGTTCATCCGGGACGGGCGGCTGATCCAGTTGCCGGTCGCGCACACCAAGCTGCGGATCGTGCTGGAACACATCGCCGCGTGTTTCGAGCCCGGGGTGAGGTACCCCGAACGCGCGGTCGACGCGATCCTGCGGGCCTGGCATGCGGACTACGCGTCGCTGCGCCGGTACCTGATCGACGAGGAGCTGATGGCCCGCGACCAGGGCATCTACTGGCGTACCGGCGGCCCGGTCGACGTTGCTTAGCCAGCGGCCCGCGCCGGCTCCGCCGGCGCGGGCCGCTGGCTCAGGGCTCGCGGGACAGTGCCGCGGAGAGGAGCCGGCGGAACGAGGCCAGCCGGGGCGCGTCCGCGCCGCCCGCGGCGACCAGTCCGTCGAGCCCGCAGTCGCCGCTGGTCCCGGTGTGGTCGCAGTTGGGCGGGCAGTTCACCGACGCCTCGACGAGATCCGGGAACCCGTGCAGCAGGCTGTTCGCGTCCACGTGGGCCAGACCGAACGACCGTACCCCGGGCGTGTCGATGATCCATCCATCGCCGGCCGGCAGCGCCAGGGCCACCGCGCTGGACGAGATGTGCCGGCCCTTGCCCACCGCGGACACCGCGCCGACCGCGCGATCGGCGTCCGGGATCAGCCGGTTGACCAATGTGGACTTGCCGACCCCGGAGTGTCCGAACAGGACGGAGACGTGGCCGGCCAGCGCGGCTTCGAGGTCGTCCAGCGGCTGGTCCGGGCGGCACAACACGTACGGCAGGACCAGCTCGGCGTAGTAGTCCAGCACCTCGTCCGGCCCGGCCAGGTCGGCCTTGGTCAGGCAGAGCAGCGGCTCGATCTCGGCGTCGTACGCGGCGACCAGGCACCGGTCGATGAATCCGGTGCGCGGTGGCGGGTCGGCCAGCGCGCTGACGATGACGAGCTGGTCGGCGTTGGCCACCACCACCCGCTCCTGCCGGCCGTCCACCGCGCCCTCGTCGTCGTCCGCGGTCCGGCGCAGTACGGATGTACGCTCGGCGATCCGGACGATCCTGGCCAGCGCGTCGTTCTGCCCGGATGTGTCACCGACCAGGGAAACCTGATCCCCGACCACCACGCCGCGGCGGCCGAGCTCGCGGGCGCGCATCGCGACCACCTGCCGCCCACCGAGGTCGCAGGTGTAGCGGCCACGGTCAACCGCGACCACGAAGCCGTCCGCCGCGTCGGAGTGGCTGGGCCGGATCCGGGTACGCGGGCGGGACCCGCGGCCCGGCCGTACCCGCACGTCGTCCTCGTCGTACTCGCGCTTTCTGGGAGTCAGGAGTCACCTCCGGCTAGGGACTCCCATAGTGCCGGGAAATCCGGCAGCGTCTTGGCCGTACACGCCACATCGGTCAGGCGTACGTCCGGAACGGCCAGCCCGACCACCGCGGCGGCGTGCGCCAGCCGGTGGTCGTCGTACGTGTCGAAGACCACCCCGTGCATCGGGCGGGGCCGGATCGCAAGGCCGTCCGCGGTCTCGGTGACCTCGGCGCCGAGCCCGGACAGCTCGCGGGCCAGCGCGGCGAGCCGGTCGGTCTCGTGCCCGCGCAGGTGCCCGATGCCCCGCAGGTGCGACGGGGAGTCGGCGAGTACGGCCAGCGCGGCGAGCACCGGGGTCAGCTCGCCGACCGAGCTCAGGTCGGCGTCGAGGCCGTGGATCGCGCCGGTGCCGCGTACGGTCAGCCCGTCGGTGCCCAGCGTCCACGTGCCGCCCATCGCGCGGAGCAGCTCGCGGAGGTGGTCGCCGGGCTGGGTGGTGCTGCGCGGCCAGCCGAGTACGGTCACCTCGCCGCCGGTGACCAGCGCGGCGGCCAGGAACGGGGCGGCACCGGACAGGTCCGGTTCGATGTCCCAGCCGCGCCCGCTGAGCCGGCCGGGCTCCACCGCCCAGACGTTCGGTGTGCTGTCGTCCACCCCGGCGCCCACCGCACGCAGCATC